>JAITVO010000288.1 GCA_031285765.1 Cytophagaceae bacterium
TTTGAGCAAACAAACTTTTAGTTTTTCGCCGCGTTCGCGACTAAATATGTACATGTCTTGATAATCTGTTCCGCCTGTAATGTACGTACAGATGGCGATCAGAAGGATGTCTGACAACAAGTGATCGCAATGACCAACCACACGAGGATCTTTCACATACTCAAAATAAGATGATAAATTTTGTTCCATAGTACCGGAATCTACGTAAAATATGAAATTTTGATGCGGTTACCCTATTGCCATTGCCAAATTAAGCATTACTTTTGCAGAAAATAATACAATGAGACCAATTGGAGTTTTTGATTCAGGTTATGGCGGATTGACGGTATTGAGCGATTTGCTGAAAAAGTTTCCCGATAACGATTTTATCTATTTGGGCGATAATGCGCGAACTCCATACGGAAATCGTTCATTCGAAGTTGTTTACAATTATACGCTTGAGGCAGTAAAGGCGCTGTTTAACATGGGGTCGCCACTTGTGATACTTGCCTGCAATACTGCGTCGGCAAAAGCGTTGCGTACTATTCAGCAGAATAACTTACCACTGATTGACCCTGAACGGAGAGTGCTGGGTGTTATCCGTCCAAGCGTCGAAATATTGGGGGAATACACAAAAACGCGGGTTGTGGGCATTGTGGGAACTGTTGGAACAGTTGCTTCCGAATCGTACCCGCTTGAAATAGAAAAACTGTTTCCCGACATCAGAACTGTTCAGGAGGCTTGTTCTATGTGGGTTCCACTTGTTGAGAACAATGAATATTTTTCGGAAGGCTCTCACTATTTTGTTAAAAAAAACATAGAACATCTTTTTACGAAAGCGCCCGATATTGATACGCTCATCTTGGGATGCACGCACTATCCGCTGTTGCTCCCGATTATAAAAAAATATCTTCCGTCCCATGTACAAACGCTTGAACAGGGTCCCATTGTTGCCGAAAGTTTGGCTGATTATCTGAAACGTCATCCCGAAATGAACAAAAAATGTTCACGCAATGGTATCTGTCATTTCTATACTACCGAAAATCCACAAAAATTTAATCAAACAGCATCACTGTTTCTTAACTCCGAAGTAGAAGCAAGGCAATTAAGAGTTTATGATTGAATCTTTTAATTATGCATAAAGTATCCTACGCTATGCAATATTTCTATGATTATTTAATATAAACTACATTTTTAAATTACACACTGATGTTACGCAGTATTTTTCAATGTATCTTTGTATGATGGACAAAATATTATATTTATACAGTGAGCCACGACAGGGTAACCCGTTTTTTATCAGGGCAAGATTCCAATTCAAAAAAATTGTGGTTGGAAGTCAAGCCGTTCATCCGTCAATATGAAAGTTCGGAAGCCTGTCTGGTTTTCGATAATACCCTCATCGGGAAACCATACATGGATGAAAACGAAATGATATGCCGGCATTGGAATCATGGCAAAGGCAGTCATATAGAAGGGATAAATATATTATCGGCATTTTACGTATCCCCGTTGCCGGATTCGGATGAAAGCCTGCGTATTCCATTGGCGTATGAAGCTGTAAAAAAGACGGTTGTTTTCAGCGAAATAAAAACCCTGAAGCAAAAACGGCAAAGTCCGGTAACAAGAATACCTCGCAGAAACTGTTCTACAAACGAGCAGAAGCGGTACACAGCGGAGCGATAACATTTGTTTGCAGCACGCCATACAGCCATCCTTACATCAATTCGCTTTGTTGATGCGTTAGTGATTGAGCGGAGAGTTGAGAGTTTTTTTACCCTCAACTCTCCACTAATCTTAACCGTTTTGTAATATAATCGCAAATCCTTTGTAATACATCCGCATTACCTTTGTAGCGATTTTTTTAGTGGAGAATGGGGAATTGAGAGTAAAAAAAAACTCTCCACTTTTCACTCTCAACCCTCACCTGAATAATTATGATACAGGCAAAAAACATCAACTTTTACTACGGCAGTTTTCATGCGTTGAAAAACATCAGCATGAAGATGGAAGCGAATACGGTTACGGCTTTTATCGGACCGTCGGGGTGCGGAAAATCAACATTTCTGCGACTGTTTAATCGCATGAACGATTTGATTGACGGCACACGTCTTACCGGCGAATGCAGGGTGCAGGGCGACAATATTTACGGAAAACAGGTGCAGGTGGACGAGTTGCGCAAACGAGTTGGCATGGTTTTTCAAAAACCCAACCCGTTTCCGAAATCCATCTTCGAGAATGTGGCTTACGGCTTACGGGTAAACGGCATGGGCGACCGCAAATTCATTGCCCAACGGGTAGAAGAATCGTTGCAGGCAGCCGCGTTGTGGGACGAGGTGAAAGATAAACTCAAAAAGTCGGCGTTTGAACTGTCGGGCGGGCAGCAGCAGCGACTTTGCATTGCACGGGCGCTGGCAGTTTCGCCGTCGGTATTGCTGATGGACGAGCCGGCTTCGGCGCTCGACCCCATCTCGACTTCCAAAATCGAGGAGTTGATTCATCATCTTAAAAAAAATTACACCATCGTCATCGTAACCCACAACATGCAGCAGGCGGCGCGCGTAAGCGACAAGTCGGGCTTCTTTATGCTCGGCGAATTAGTCGAATTTAGCGATACGAAAAAGATGTTTCTCAATCCCGATAAAAAAGAAACGCAAAACTATATAACAGGAAGGTTCGGTTAATTGAGTTGAAAGTGGAAAATTGGAAGTTGAAAATGATAATAGCTTTCAACTTTCAACTTTCAACTTTCAACTTTCAACTTTCAACGAAATAATTATGAAGCATACAGAACGTGAGATGCAGTCCCTCAAAGAAGAGGTGAGGCAAATGTGGAAGTTGGTAATTTCGCAGCTCGAAAAGGCAAAGCAGTCGTTTATGGCAGGCAATGCAGAGTTGGCGCTCGAAATTGCGAGCCGCGAAAAGCGCGTGGACGCCTTTGAACTTAAAATTGACAGCGACTGCGAAAATTATATTGCCCTTTACAGCCCTGTAGCGGTAGATTTACGGCTTGCGCTTTCGCTGATAAAAATCAGCAGCACGCTGGAGCGCATCGGCGACTTCGCGGCAGGCATTGCGCGTCATGTCATCGACGGCGACTGCCATAAAGTGGACGAAAAACTGATGGAAGATTTGCAAATCGAAAAGATGTTCGACACGTTGATTGGCATGTTGTCCGACGGATTTGTCGCCCTCGAATCCGAAAACACCAAAATCTCAGGAAAAATACTCGCTAAAGACGAAGAGGTGGACGCAATTTATCACAGCGCGATTGATGTTCTGACAAACTATATAGTTGAAAATGGAAAGTTGAAAGTTGAAAATGATAATAATAACTTTCAACTTTCAACTTTCAACTTTCAACTCGAAGAAAGGGTTCGCTGCGGGCTGAAACTGCTGCTCGTTATCCGTAAACTGGAGCGTATCGGCGACCATTGCAGCAATATTGTGGAAGAAATCGTCTTTTATGTTGATGCAAAGGTGCTGAAACATCGAAAAGACGAGTAGAGTCTATGCAGCGATGCACGGTCGTGCAGTTATACATGCCAACCATACAGCGTTTTGTAACCATATCGTTTGTAAATCTGGTTGTTATTCATGAGAAAACGCCTAACAGCGTTATAAAAAAGCAAGTTTTGGATAACAGAAGTTAATTGCTCATCGCGTCATCCATATTCAAAACATCGCAACAACTAATGTGGCTGGGCATTACAGGCAGCGTATTATTGCGCTGTTTTTTTCTGTGGCGATGGACGGTGCAAAAAAGCACCTTGTTACACAAAACTCACAAAGCGCCGCAGCGACGGTACAGTCAAATACACAGTGTTATCTCGAAAATCATGTTCAAATTGCGATTCGGGTAGGGGCGGGGTTTGCCCGCCCTCGTTATTATTCACCCGTTTTATTGCCCCCGTTTATTACTGCTGAATATAAAGGCATCTCGTAACGACGGGTCGTTATAATCGCAACGACGGGTCGTTATAATCGCAACGACGGGTCGTTATAATCGCAACGACGGGTCGTTATAATCGCAACGACGGGTCGTTACAATCACAACGACGGGTCGTTGCGAAATCATTGACGGGGCAATTAAAGACACTTATTCTGCGGTAATAACGATGCGAAAATTCGTACTTGCGTAACATGAGTTGTAAGTATTATACTCAAACAAAAATAGTTTGCAAATAACAGTGGATTCCAGTTTTAACTGTTCAGGTTTATTTATTGACAAGGGGATTAATCACCTTGTTGTTTTTATTCACAAATCTATTCTGTTTGAGTATTAATTCATTTTATTTTCCCCAGCAACAAAGGCTGCCTTTCGCGGGCAGCCTTTGTTGTTGGGGGAAAGATGGACTATATGTTATTCCGGAATATGATACCGCAATATTCCATTGTACACAGGCTGGCAGCCTTCGGCGAAGATGCCTGTTTGTGCAGCGGGAAAATCAACGTCGAGTTTACATATTTCTTTGCCATCAACAAGCAGAAGTACCGATTTGCCACGCTTAACGCTTCGCAGATTGTACGACTTCTTGAACTGTTCGTTCACCCGTATCTTATAAATAAAGGTATTACGATAGTCGGTGCCATCGCGCCCCGACGCTTCTTTGTTCAAAAACCTTAACGCTTCAACCTTTGCGGGGTCAAATGTCATGCGGTTGTACATTGGATTGGTGGCAACTGCAACAGATACGCCGGTAAAACGGTTCCATTTGCCATTGCTAAGGTATTCTACTGCGAGTTTATCGAACATATTGTCGAGAAACAAGTCTTCCTTATCAACGGGTACGCGGTTCAACCAAATCTCGTTTATCTGTGTGGGATAGTTAAAGGTGTAGCCTTTCTCGAACGAGTCGGTGTATTTCATGTCGGCATAATGCGTGTTGAGTGCCTCAAGCGAATACGCAGTGGTCGAAACCGTTTTGCCGCCTTTTACTACTTTTACATCCATCTTTTGGGTATCGTAGTTAAACCCTGCGCTCACATAGTTGTTTTTATCCACATACACAGGATAAACGCCGGCGGTACCTTTGTCCGAACTGTTTTCAACCTGAATAGACAGCTCGTAGCTTTGCAACTTGTCGCCTTTAAAGGCGCTGAAACCGTCGGCGGAAGCCACCTGAAGTCCCGCGTCGGTAATGTTGAAGCTGCCTGCCGCTGCGTCGCCCGATGCACTGGCGCCCCAGTTGGCAATGGTGCTGTCGAACTCATCCCAGCCTTTGGTAAATATAACGCCGTCGAAAGTTGCAGTGGCTCCATCGGTAAAGAGCCCTGCAACACCTTCGCCGCTCAATTCGTTTATCACGATGGGCGCAGGGGTAACGTTGAGATCATCAATGCGGATTTTGAGCGTGTTAAAATCGCGCTCGGCTGTAATGGTGTGATAAACGCCAAACTTAAAGCCGTCGAACAGCGGATTTGTTTGTGTGGTAATGTTCCCTGCGCGGTTGCGCTGACAGTACCAAGTGTTGGTGGCAGCGTCGATTCCTACTCGCAGCCAGTTGCGCTCGTCTTTCCACCACGCTATTATGCCGGCTTTTGCCGATGTGTTAACGCCGGCTTCGATAAGGTACGAGTTGGCTTTTGTATCCGCGTTAAGCGTAGCTGTGGAATTGTCGGCGGAAGCCATTTCGCCATTGGCAATGCTCCATGTTTTATCGTGAAACTTCCAAGCCGTGAGCTTGCTTGCGTTATCAAAAACATCACGATAAGTGGCTTCGGTGGGCGTGGGGAAGTAGCCTTTGGTGTTAAAACTTGTAACATTGTCGGCGTACATTGTTTTGCCAAAAAAGTGTATGCGGTTGATGTACTGGCTTCGCGGCTCGCGATTTTTGTTTGCCATGTATATGAGCCACCACTCAAATCCGTTGAGCCCGCGCAAGATGTTGGGCTGACCGGGCGTGTAGAGGATGTCGTCGGCTACATCGTTTTTAATGTCGAACAGCGCGATGTCGAGAAAACCACTTCGCTGTCCGCGTCGCGTTTCTATCGAAAGGATGTTGGCGCCGTCGTTTTTGAGCAGTTTGTTAATCTTTGCAGGGTCTAAGTTTACGATGCGGTAATCGGGCATTTCGGTTTCGTAAATTACTTCGGCGTTGAGATAAACCTTAACTGCTGCGTCGTTATGCACACGCAGTGCAAGGTTGCCGGTCAAGCTTTTATTTGCCGTAAATTTCTTTCGTATCCAGATGTTTTCCGAAGTCCATTCGGTGCGCTGCCGGCGAACTGTGGAACCTTCCACGTTGGCAGATGCAAATCCGGGTCGTCCCCGTTTCCACGATGAATCGTCAAACACAAGTTCAGTCCATTTGCCGGAAGGCATCGTTTCGGTGTAGGCAAACATCGGGTCGTAAGCGTCGTTAAACATCAGGATGTCGGCATATTTTTCCTCCAGCCCCGTTTGATTCGATAGCAGCAGCGGATAAGGATACTTTGTACCGTTATTAAATCCTGTGGGCGAATTTGCTTCGGCAACGCCCAGCTGGTAGTTACCCCAGTTGGTTCCGGTATGGTTGCCGTTGTACATCATGTAATAACGATTGCGGTACTTTATCACCCAAGGACCTTCAGCAACCTTGTTGTCCATGCGTTCCCATGTTCCGGGAAGCGATGCAAACTGATAAGTAAGCGGAAGCGCAGGCGTTCGCGGGTCGTCCATCGGGCGCACCCATATTGTATTTCCGTCGGTAAACCGAACCATATACATGTAGAGTTTGCCATCGTCGTCGCGAAATACCTTTATATCAATGCGACTGTCCATCCACGTTTCTTTCAACGGTTCGGTGTAGGGACCCAGTTCGTTATCGGCTTCGGCATGCCCGATGTGAACAATGTGACGGTCATTACCCCAGTAATCTACCGACCAGTAAAGATGAAACACGCCATCGAGATAAATCAAGTCGGAGGCATTAATTTGGCGGTTGTTGGCTCCTCCGGTGCCACGTGTCCAGTCGTTGTCCATGTCGATGGCATGGACGGGACCGTCCCACTTCACCATGTCTGCCGTGTGGTAAATACCTCCGCTTGTGCGCGTGCCCACAAGGTAATACTTGCCGTTGTACTTCATTACGCCAATGTCAGCCACACCGGGCAACACAGGATTGGGAATATTTTGCGCTGCCAGCAGCAGCGGAATGCTCAACGTGAGAGCAAGAACAATTTTCTTTGTCATGATGATAGCATATTTGTGATGATGTTTAATTTTTAATGCGATGTTTTCTAAATGTATAGACGCACGGTTGTGCGCCTGTACTGTAATTTCAATTCGTAGTTCTCCTTATCACCTCCACCTCTTCTTCCGAATATGGTGTTCCATCCTTACGGAATATGTCGTGAAACCACAGCGGTGGTTCTTCAACATCGGGCAGTGGTTCGCTCCATGCAAAAATGGTGTTGGTTTTGCCCGCCACAAGTCCCCAGTTGATGGCGCCAATCCCTTCATCTTTCAGCATAGGCATAATGGTTTGAAACGTGCTGCCATTGCGCCGCGCCATGTACTCGGTGCACACAAGCGGGCGACCGTAGAGTTTCAATGAGTCGATTGCTGTGCGATGCCGCTCGGCATTTCCGTAATTGTGGTAAGTAATGACGTCGGAGTGTTCCAGCTGAAATTGGGTAAGATTCACAAGCTGCGACCTCCATACGCCTGCCGTCAGCGGTTGCGACGGGTTTACTGCCCATCCCCACTCAAACGTCTTTTGGAGCAATGGCAAACTGATGTCGCCGTAACCATTGTTACCCGGCTCGTTGTACAAGTCCCAGAGAACAATGCGGCTATCGTTACCGAAATGGGCAAGCACATCTTTAACATACTCTTCGAGCAAAACAATTAACTCCGGCTCCGAGAACAGTAACTCGCCCGGGTCGCGCACCCAGCCTGAGTTGTGAATGCCCGGTTTCGGCGTCGGCTGTTTACCCGCTGCGTATGTCGGGTTCCAGCAGTCGTCGAAGAACACAAATATGGTACTGATACCGTGCCCGTCGGCAATTTCGAGGTATCGCTCCATTCGTTTTTTTAAACCTTCGCGATCAACCTCCCAAGCCAGATGGTGAAGATACACACGCATACAATTCATGCCGATATCTGCAGCCCATCCCAGTTCACGGTCGATGGTTTCGGGGTCGAAAGTTTCGGCTTGCCACATTTCCAACTGGTTGATAGCCGTGCTTGGGCTAAAGTTGCAGCCCCGCAGCCATCCTACGCTGTTGCGCCATTCATTAGCCTGCTCCACGCTCCATTGCTCGGCGCGTCCGCTCTGTTGCTTCGGCTTACACGCAACAAGCGCCAGGCAAGCAAGCAATACAATAAAAATACGATCAATTTTCATAAGCTGTTATTTATTTAATGTTTATGCTAATCATAAGTTGAACGCCCCTAACGAAACATTCAAATACTGACTCAATTACTTTTAATAGCCATCAAAAGGCTAAACCATCATAACGACAGGCGAACAAAGCATTGCCTGCCATTATGATGCGTAACATCAGTTCTTAATTCACGCCTCGCTACTTCACCTTTTGTGGCGACGAAGTTGGTCCGTATATCTTCAAAATATCTGCCCCGCCATTTTCATCTTTCACAAACTCGCAGGGGTCGATAGCTGTTTTGCGCGGTCCCATCTTAGTCATATCGAAATGGGTATGATACACAATGTACGGTTGTCCCGACGGCGATGTGGTAAACGAATGATGACCGGGTCCGTTAATCTTTTCGCCGTCGCCGGTAAGAATCGGGTTGCCTGCGTATTTCTCCCAAGGTCCGAGCGGATGCTTTGCTGTTGCATATCCTACGCCATAATCGGGATTCGCCGTATGGTTAGCCGAGTAGGTAAGATAGTAAATACCGTTGTGCTTTAATATAAATGGACCTTCGTTTACCTTTGCATGGGGGTAAGGTTCGCGCGAACTGTCTTCCCACGCCTGCGACTGCCCAAAACAGTAGGTAAGCGTTTCGTCGTCAATCGAACGCAAGTCGTCGTTCAGCATAGCCGCCCAAATTTCGTTGCCATTGGTAAAGCGAACAAAGTAAAGATACTTGGTACCGTCGTCATCAATAAACAAGTGGGTGTCGATTTCGGGAATATCCAAATGAAATGGCTCCATAACCGGCTGCACAAACGGTCCGAGCGGCGAATCACTTTCGGCAACGGCAATCCGCTCCTGTACGGTAAAGTACATGTAGAATTTGTTGTTTATTCGATAGACTTCGGGCGCCCAAAAGCCCCTGTTTCCCCACACATCAGTGGAATCGAGAGCAAAACCGTCGCGTGCGCCCGCCGCCTCGCTCCAGTTTGCCAAATTGTCGGACACGTAAACTCGAATACCTTTTTGTCCGCCTGTTCCATACAGATAGTATTTACCCTCGTGTTTCAGCACATAAGGGTCGGCGCAGTCGGGCACCAAGCCAGCATAATTATCGTACACCGGCGCTTCCTGTTTGGGAGTACACCCTGTTATGCCCGCTGCCAGCAGCAGCAACACACAACTAATTCCTAAACTGATTGTTTTTTTAATGTTCATCACTTTCTGATTTTAATTGTTATCTTTATTACAGACTGCAAAATAGCACTATTTCCCATTTGAATTAGTAGTGAAATTGTGTGATATAAGGGTATTTTTGTGTTGAAATGCCGGCAAATATAATCTTATAGCAATTTTACTTATTGTGTACTACTTATTTCATGTTTCAGTGCTATGTCAGGGACAAAATGTTGGTAGAAATCTTTTATTAGCCTTGAAAAGACTGAGTCTCTATAACAGCACCTTATATTTGCAGAGCAAAAGAATGTGTAGTTTTACTTAAACAAAAATTTAGGATCAAAAAGAAAGGAACCGTACCGGTAATCTAAATAACCGTATAAGTAAAACTTGTTTGCCTGTTAAGTACCGGTTCGGCTTCTTGAAATAACAACCTGAATAAGAAAAATGATTATCGGATATGTCACCTATTCTTATTATCTTTGCGGCATCAATAACCCCCACACTAATTTGTATGAATTTACTTGATTTTATATCCACATATCCTGATGAAGAGAGTTGTCGTCA
>JAITVO010000272.1 GCA_031285765.1 Cytophagaceae bacterium
TGCACGATCTGAAAACGATGGAAGAAGTGAACGATGTATTTCAAACAATTGCTGCTTCTCTGAACAAAGAAAGTACAAGCCAAAAAATTGTATTTAAAGTCAATGGCGGCGAAGATGACGGACTCCGTATCAGATTTTCCCTTGATGGCGTAGAAACGGGAGAACTGTCACAATATTACATTGAAGGTACATTTAGAAAAAGCGGAATATTGGAAAATATTACTTATGAAGGATTAAGCTCTACAAGCGGAACAACAGTGTCGGGCACCGAAGCAGGTGTTAAATTCGAATTTGTTTTTGAAAATATAGAAACAGACTATACTATATCAAAAGACAAAATAGAACAGTGGAATTTCGTCAATAATAAATGGAATGATACCGGTGGTGAATTTACTCCGGAAGAAGACAGTGAAACAGAAATTGAGAAAAAAAGCAGTGTTGTCATGCTAATTTTAGACTGTACAAGCTCATTAGACAGTAATGGCGCCAACGGTTTTGCAAAGTTAAAACAAGCCGCCAAACAATTTATTGAAACACTGGTCAGCAACACCGGTGGTGGTAATGACGATGGTGGTAACGGCAACGACAATAACCTCCCTGTTGTCAGAACAGAATACATATCAGATATAACCGGCAACACAGCAATATTGTACGGGCGCATTGATTCGGCAGGCACGCCAGCCTATACCGAAAAGGGGTTTGTTTATTCCACCACTGCAAGCCCCACTACTGCCGACACAAAAAAGAGTGTTTCGGGCAGCGGTACAGGCGGTTTTAATACCACCATCAGTGGCTTGACAGAAGATACTGAGTATTATGTGCGAGCGTATGCAATCAATGCAAAAGGCACGGCTTATGGAAAGCAGGTAGGTTTTCAAACAAGTACGAATGAGCAACCAACAACAGCACAGGTAAGATTTAACAAAGAAATGGATTATACCAATGTTTCGGCTATGGCAATTATTGATGGTGAAGATTTTGTTGCTGCAAAAGAATACGGGGAGTCTGGATATGGCATAACCGATTATTCTGAAATACCTTCAGGGGAATTAATACCGGCTTGGTACATAACTCAAGAGGATATGTGGTATTATGCTTTTGAATCAATATACTACAATTTTCAAGCAGGGCATAAATACACATTTGGAGTTGGCGATGATGGTCAATATTTAGTGTTTTATATTGAAGAAGACGGTGTCTTTACCTCATCTGATGCTGTTGGTAAACGGCAGGACGTTTTAAGAATACCAAAGTATGCCATTAAAAAAGAAACTGTAAAAGCAACCATAAAGGCAAATTAAAGAATAGACAAACTGTTCTTTTTCTGAAAAAAACGGCAAGGAAACAGATGTTTTCCTGCCGTTTTTTAATCTCAGGAATAACATAAACAACATTATCTTATAGAGAGTAATAAAACGATGCTGTTAATTTTCCTGACTTTGGCATTGGGTGTCACAAACTGCTTTTTGACCTTTGAGAATCGCATATTCGACTTTTTCGATAACACAAATTCAAATACTCAACTCTAAACTGTTCAAATTACTGTTGGGTGTCGTATGTCGAAGTCAGGATATTATGCCGTTTGTAAAGTCCTGCAGGGACGATGCTTTGGCTCAAAGTGCCGTTTCTGCGGGATTTTATTAACCGCAAATATCTTGAATTGTTTGATAGCGGTTTGGTATTGCAATATTAACATGATTGTTAAAGATTACAGCATCCCATCCCCCCTAAAAAATACCCCCGCAACCATTACAGCTGCAGGGGATTTTATTATCAAGAGTAAAAAATTAAGTATCACTCTCAACTCTCGCGTTCTCTACCCGTCCTCTTATTTCACTTCCCACACGTCGCCTTCTTTTGCCAAGTCGAGAAAAGTGCGGATGGTGGTTTTGCTGCGAACATCTTCAATCTGGGCTTCCATTTCGCGGTCGTAAACGAGGGCTTCCACATTACGGATAACGCCAAGCGCTACGGGAAAATGCGGATATTCCATGTTTACGAGCTTCAGGTGAAGGGTGTTGTCTTCGGTTGTAGCATCATGCACAAGCAGGTCGGCTTCGGTAATGCCACCTTCGCCAATAGTTACAACTTCCAGATTCAGCCCGTTCAGGCGAAGACCTTTGTTGCGCTCTTTGCCAAAAATCATGGGCTTTCCCTGTTCAAGCACAATGGTACGGTCGTCGCGAAACTCTTTGTCGGTTATTTCGTCGTGAACACGGTCGTTATAAATAACGCAGTTTTGCAACACTTCTACAACAGATGTACCGTCGTGCAGGGCAGCTTCTTTAAATACGTCGGCGCTCAGTTTTAAATCCTTGTCGATGGTACGGGCAAAGAAGTATCCGCGTGCACCGATGGTGAGTTCACCCGGACGGAACGGAAATTCGATGGTTCCGAAAGGCGACGTTTTGGATATAAAACC
The DNA here is from genome assembly GCA_031285765.1 of Cytophagaceae bacterium. Taxonomy (GTDB): domain Bacteria; phylum Bacteroidota; class Bacteroidia; order Bacteroidales; family Marinilabiliaceae; genus WRMI01. The sequence continues at coordinate 2,423 of JAITVO010000272.1, forward strand.
GCGCTTCGACGTGGGCGAATACTGTCCTTTGGTCAACCCGTAAATTCTGTTGTTAAACAGCAAGATGTTGAGGTTGATGTTACGACGAATGGCGTGAATAAAGTGATTGCCTCCGATGGCAAGCGCATCGCCGTCGCCCGTAATTTGCCACACGTTGAGTCGTGGATTTGCCGCCTTAACGCCCGAAGCAATGGCAGAAGCGCGTCCGTGAATGGTGTGGAAGCCATAGGTACTCATGTAGTAGGTGAAACGTGACGAACATCCAATACCCGATATAACGGCTGTATCGTGGGTCTTGAGTTCGAGTTCCGCCATTGCCTTTTGCACCGAGTTGAGTACGGCGTGGTCGCCGCAGCCCGGACACCAGCGCGGATTCTGATTACTTTTGTAATCAAGATATGTAGGTTTTTTTACTTCTGTTTCCATATCTGTCATGTCAAGCATCCATTAATTTAATAATTTCGTTTTTCAATTCCTGTACAGTAAAGGGTTGTCCCTGCACCTTGTTGTACTGAAAATAATTGAACTCGGGATGTTTCATCCGCAGGTATCCTGCAAACTGGCCGAGGTTGAGTTCGCACACAACTATCTTCTTGAATTTCTGCAACACTTCTTTGGTGTTTCGCGGAAGCGGATTGATGTAGTTAAAATGCGCCAGCGCCACTTTGCGTCCTTCGTCAATTAGCTCGTCCACTGCCGAGAACAGGTGCCCGTACGTTCCGCCCCATCCCACAACAAGAATGTCGGCATTGGCGTTTCCTGCGAGTTCGAGTTCGGGAATGCAGTGAGCAATGCGATCCAATTTTTCCTGACGAATACGCACCATTTTTTCGTGGTTAGGTCCGTCGTGCGAAATGCTTCCTGTAATCGAATCCTTTTCGAGACTGCCCACACGGTGCTCGTAGCCTTCCGTTCCGGGGCATACCCAGTCGCGGTTCAGCTTTTCGCTGTTGCGCTTGTATGTCAGGAATTCGCCTGCTTTCTGTGTTGTTTTCGGAACAGTAATATCTGGAAATTCGTTTTCGTCGGGCACACGCCACTGTTGCGTTCCGTTGGCAAGAAATCCGTCGGACAGTAACATCACGGGAATCATGTGTTCCACTGCAATTTTCGACGCATAAAATGCGTAATCGAAGCAATTCACAGGCGTGCTTGCCGCAATAACTACCATCGGGCTCTCGCCGTTTCGTCCGTACAAAGCCTGCATAAGGTCTGCCTGCTCTGTTTTTGTCGGCAATCCTGTCGAAGGCCCGCCACGCTGCACGTTTACAATAACCAGCGGCAGTTCAGCCATAATAGCCAGCCCGATTGCTTCGCTTTTCAGCGCCAAACCGGGACCCGACGTTGAGGTAATTCCCAAATGTCCTGCAAAACTTGCGCCGATAGCGGTACATATGCCTGCAATTTCGTCTTCAGCCTGAAACACCTTTACGCCCAAATCTTTCCGGGCCGCAAGTTCCTGCAAAATCTCAGTGGCAGGCGTAATGGGATAGGAGCCGAGAAACAGGTTCAATCCCGCTTTTTCGGCAGCATACAAAAATCCCCATGCCACCGCCTTGTTTCCGTTCAGGTTGCGATAAAAACCCTTGCGTACTTCGGCAGGCGAAATGTGATACGAGGGTGTAACCGCCTGAATGATGTTTCCATACTCATAACCAGCCCGCAGCACCTTGAGGTTTGCCTCCATTACAACGGGCTTTTTGCCGAATTTTGTACGGATAAACTGTTCGGTGTGTTCGAGCGGACGGTTAAAGAGCCAGTACACCAATCCGAGCGCATACATGTTCTTGCTTCGGAGGGCGCTTTTGTTGTCCATTCCGAGGTCTTTCACACATTCGCGCGTAAGCGTAGTGATGGGTGCTTTAATGATATTGAAACCTTCGAGTTTGTCCTCCACCAGAGGGTCGTTGGTTGCATAGCCTGCTTTGCGCAAGCCGTTTTCGTCAAAACTGTCCTCGTCCACAATGATGGTGCCTCCCGGTTTCATCCACTTGGCATTCGCCTTGAGCGCCGCAGGATTCATAGCCACCAGCACATCGGTATAATCGCCCGGCGTAAGCACGCCCGATTTTCCGAAATGCACCTGAAATCCCGACACACCGCCCACAGTGCCTTGCGGCGCCCGTATATCGGCAGGATAGTCAGGAAACGTGGAAATGTCATTTCCATAAATGGCAGAAGTGTTCGAGAACAGCGTTCCCGTAAGCTGCATGCCGTCGCCAGAGTCGCCTGAAAACCTGACAACGAGCTTATCCGCCTCAATAACCTTTGAACTTTTCCCCATAGTTATAAATCATTTTTTTATTATATACTTCGAGTTCATATTTTACTAACAAGGGCGCAAACTTAAATCATATATTATGAAATAACAATATAAAAAGTCATGTATTGCAGTTTTTGCAGCATAGTTTTTTTATATTTGCCGATAATTTGCAGAAACAATGACAGAAACTGTTGACGGATACATCGAAAAATTTCCTGACGAAACCCGCATAATTATGGAAAACATCAGGGCTATTGTTCGCGAAACGATACCCGATGTTGTTGAGGGAATAAGCTACGGAATGCCTTCGTACAAAGTATGCGGAAAACCGCTCGTATATTTCGCAGGCTTTAAAAATCATGTTGGCTTTTATGCTACTCCTGCAGGGCATGAGGCTTTTGCCGACGAACTTTCGCACTACAAGCAGGGCAAAGGTTCGGTGCAGTTTCTGCTGAACAAGCCTGTTCCGTACGATTTGATAAAACGGATGGTAAAGTACAAAGCGGACGCGACCAGAAAGAACACAGGGAAAT
>JAITVO010000007.1 GCA_031285765.1 Cytophagaceae bacterium
GCTGCATGATATTTAAAGTTCACAAGACGCGCATCCATTCTAAAGTTGCCGTTAGCATTGGTATAACGTATATGAAAGCGGAAAAACATCATTTAAATTAATTCTGTTGAGCTACTTAATAGCAAAAATACATTCAGGTGTAAAACCCGATAATCATTTTTTATAAGGCAGAATAAATTCCGAGTTCAAAGTTCAATGTTTGATTTACAAATTTTGAACCTAAAACTCGGAACTTTGAACTTAAACTATTCCCCTATCAACTCATCCAGCAACCTTTCGTCGGCCTGTGCGGGCAGGGTAACTTTCAGTTTCGGCTCCATTTCCATTGCTCGTTTAATGGCGAATACGGCTCCGCTGTTTCGTGCCCAGCTGCGGCGCGAAATACCGTTGTTTACATCCCAAAAAAGCATGGATTGAAGGCGTCGTTCGGCGTCGTCGCTACCGTCAATCATCATTCCAAAGCCGCCATTGATGGCTTCGCCCCAGCCTACGCCGCCGCCGTTGTGTAGCGATACCCATGTGGCGCCGCGAAACGAATCGCCAATAACGTTTTGAACTGCCATATCGGCAGTAAAAGCCGAGCCATCATAGATATTCGACGTTTCGCGAAAAGGACTGTCGGTACCAGATACATCGTGATGGTCGCGTCCGAGAACGATGGGGGTGCTGATACGCCCTTCGCGAATGGCGCGGTTAAATGCAGATGCAATTTTAACGCGACCTTCGGCGTCGGCATAAAGAATACGCGCCTGCGAACCTACTACAAGACGGTTGCTTTGCGCTTCGCGAATCCATGTCAGATTGTCCGACAGCTGTTCGGCGATTTCATTCGGCGCATTTGTCAGCAACTCTTCGAGTACACTGGCAGCAATACGGTCGCTTTCGGCAAGGTCGTTGGCATTGTTGCTGCAACACACCCAGCGGAAAGGTCCAAATCCGTAATCGAAATAAAGTGGTCCCATAATATCCTGAACATACGAGTTGTAGCGAAATATGCCCTTTGCGCTCATTACATCGGCGCCGGCACGACTGCTTTCGAGCAAAAATGCGTTTCCGTAATCGAAGAAATACATCCCCTCGGCAGTCAGTTTGTTAATGGCAGCCACGTGGCGACGCAGCGATTCCTGTACGGCTTCGCGAAAGCGGTTGGGACTGGCAGACATCATCGTTCCCGCCTCTTCAAACGAGTATCCGACAGGATAATAACCTCCCGACCACGGATTGTGAAGCGACGTCTGGTCGGAACCCGCATCCACTTTAATATTCTCTTTGGCAAGATATTCCCACAAATTGACAACGTTTCCGTGATAGGCAAACGATGTTGATTCGCCATTGCTCCGCGCAGCGTTTACACGTGCCATCAGTTGAGGCAAGTTGGAATAAACTTCATCTACCCAGCCCTGCGCGTGACGTTTTGCGATGGCTTTTTCGTTTACTTCGGCTACGATACTTACGCAACCTGCAATTTTGGCAGCCTTGGGCTGTGCTCCCGACATTCCGCCCAATCCCGACGATACAAAAAGCCGCCCATCCTTTACACCGCCTATCCGCCGTAAGGCGTTCATTACCGTAATGGCTGTGCCGTGAACGATTCCCTGCGGACCGATGTACATAAACGAGCCTGCGGTCATTTGTCCGTACTGCGACACGCCCAGTGCATTGAAGCGCTCCCAGTCGTCGGGTTTTGAGTAGTTGGGGATAACCATTCCGTTGGTAACAACCAGTCGCGGTGCGGCGGGATGCGACGGAAACAGTCCCATCGGGTGTCCCGAATAGAGCACGAGCGTCTGTTCGTCGGTCATCGTAGCCAGATATTGCATGGTGAGCAGGTATTGCGCCCAGTTTTGGAATGCTGCGCCGTTTCCGCCGTAAGTAATCAACTCGTGTGGATGCTGCGCAACAGCGTGGTCAAGATTATTGCTCACCATCAGCATAATTGCGGCAGCCTGTTTGGAGCAGTGCGGAAAGTTGTTGATGGTGCGCGCATGAATTTTATAGTCGGGACGAAAACGGTGCATATAAATACGTCCGAATCGGTTCAGTTCGTCAAGAAATTCAGGTGCAAGCTCGTTGTGCTGATGTTCGGGAAAATAGCGGAGTGCATTTTTCAATGCCAGCTTCTGTTCATCTTTTGAAAGAATTGTTTTGCGAACAGGCGCATGATTCACGTCGGTATCATACGGCTTCGGCGAAGGAAGTTCGCTGGGAATCCCCTCCAAAATAGCGGCTTTAAATTCGTTTACAGACATATCGTATATTTTATTTTGTTATAATTTGAGTGGGCAAAATAAATAAAATATGCGGATACGGGCAATGATAAAAAGCAGGGTTGTATTTCTTTTTTTATTCAAAATCATATTATATCAGTAAATGTGTAAAACGTTTTTAAGTAAGAGATCATAATTAAGCAGCATAATGGTTATATTTTATCTTCAATTCTTTCCCATACTTATATTTGATAAGTATGGGAATAACGCTTATGGAAACTGAACATTATCATTTAAACTAATTTTGTTGAACTACTTAACAAATAATATCGCTGCTATTTTTTTTATTATTTGAAATGCAACCTTTGCCCAAAATATACGTTTAACGTGTATCTATGAAAAAGATATAATGCACGTTGAATAGACAGTACTTACCAGCAAACAGGATAATTGTACATAAGTCCTGACAGGGTTTTGAACAGGATTAAGGTTGTTGAGGTCGAAAGCAGAATTAATATACACTGTTGATGATAAACAATAAATAGTTGATATATATTGTTTGGCAATTCAGCCATATAGTTTCCGACCGCAACGGTATATTGGGCGAGTACAAATACACATTTTCCGACCGCAACGGTATATGGGGCGAGTACAAATACACATTTTCTGACCGCAACGGTATATTGGGCGAGTACAAATACACATTTTCTGACCGCAACGGTATATGGGGCGAGTACAAATACACATTTTCCGACCGCAACGGTATATGGGGCGAGTACAAATACACATTTTCCGACCGCAACGGCATATCGGGCGAGTACAAATGCATATTTTCCGACCGCAACGGTATATCGGGCGAGTACAAATGCATCGCGGCGGCGCTAAAACATTGTATTTTGCATAGTAAATAGATAAACATCAAGTATTAATAATTAATTTTTGCAGTATTATGAATGAAGAACTAAAACCTAAGAGACGTCACAAGGGAACAATTCCACAAAAGGAAGCCGATATTATATTGATTGGCAATACGATTTCCGAATCGTGGGCGAAACACGACAGTATGACACTGTCGTGGACCAGCGCTGCCGACTTAAAGACATCGGTTACAACGCTCGAAACATCATACGGCATGAGGAGTGATGTAAAGGGTGCACGCGCAGGCATCACACAGGAGTTTAAGAATATTAATGTGGAAATAGATTCCGGTGTAGTGCAGATAAAGTCATATATTGGCGAACTGTTTTCGACTAAAGATGCGCCGGCATACTTTTCGCATTTTGGTATCGAAAGGCATAATGAAAAATATACGTTTCCGATTGACAAGAACAAACGTCAGCTTGCGCTTGAACAGATGCGGCGCGGTATCGACCAGCATGGGCTCGCAAACCGTAAATATGGTAAAGCGTTTTGGGACGATATATACAGCCGCTATGTATCTATCCATAAAAAGGCAATTGCATGCGACAGCGCTTCGACAGAGCATGTAAACATTAAGACAGTACAAAAAGCGTACATCCGCAGGGTGCTTAATTCGCTGGTACATCTTATTATTGCCAACAACCCCGATACATGGAAGGAAGAGTTAAGGATATGGGGTTTTCAGAAAGAGAAATACTGATATAGCACTCTACACCTGCCCCTTTGGATAACCATCCCCCGTCCCCAGCCAAGGAGGGGGGGAAGGGCGCAGTGGTTAGGGAATCAGTGGGAGTTTTTGAGAGGGAAGTATTAGCAGGAGTTTTTAAGAGAAGTAATTAACTGATGTTACTCAGTATTACTTTTATTAGCCTTGAAAAGGCTTAATATTAATAACCGCAGGCGAGCGGAGCGTTGCCTGCGGATGTCCTGCTCACTGCTTTCACTGCCCGTAAGGGCAGAATATATGTTTTGAAATTTGTTTTGCCCTTACGGGCAGTGAAATTTTCGTATATTTTCCGTAAGCTGCGCTTCGCTTGCATACGGTTATGAAGATTAGGCTTTTCAAGCCAAGTGCGTAACATGAGTAATTAATACATTTTTGTTCCCCTCTCATTATGAAGAGGGGAGAGGAGATAGGCACTTGGATAGGGGAGAGGTGTATTGATATGAAAAACAAATCCATCACATTCGTCGCAGCCTTTTTGTTTGTTGCAACGCTTACGGCGCAAACAAATCAGCTGCTTGTTGAACTTTTTGGCACTGTGCCTGTACATGTGGCGCCGCCTTTGGTGATTGATTCAACAAACATCAGGGGCGATGCCTATTCTGCCAAAGAGCTGCTGAAAACATTGCTCTCTATTCCCGAACATGCTGCGTTTACCAACAGTTATGCCATTGGAACGGACGGCTACTTCCATTTAAAAAAGCCGGAGAAGCACTCCACGCTGCAACTGTTCTCGTTTTATGTGAGCGCAAACCGCTATGCTAAGGGGACGCTTAAAATTACGTCGCCCAACATGCTCCAGCTGTTTGTAGATGGCAAGCTGGTGAAGTCGAAAACCGAGAGGCACGACAGCATACGCACCGACAAAAACCTGCAAGCATACGTTGCGCCTTACCCTGCCTCATCACACATTGTGATTAAGCTGCTGGCTTCGGCCGACGATAAAATTGAACCTGCATTTAAGGTTGAGGTTGAAAGCGCTGATAAGCACGACTCTGTTACAGTGTTCCAATTTGGCGAAGCGCCCATTCGCCGAATCACATTTGCCGACATGCTCACAGGGGAGCGCGTTACCGGTATCGCTCCATCGCCGCAAGGCAAATATATACTTATATCGTACCGAAACTCAACAGGTAAAAACAGTACAACATATACCGAATTGTTCGACGTACGAAAAGGCAGCCGCATTACAATAGACCTCAACGGCAGCCGGCAACAGCTAAGCTGGATGCCGCAAAGCGAACGGCTTTTTTACAAAACCACTCGCGGCGACGAAACAGCGCTGATAACCATTGACCCGGCCACAATGCACGAAACAGTGATGGCAAGCAACATCCCCGATGTATATGTCCGCTTTGCGCCCGACGAAAAATCGTTTTTCTATACCATTCATGAAAAAGGCGACGAGCCAAATGGCGACCTGCAGTTGCTCAAGTCGCTCCAAAACCGTCAGGCAGGCTACCTCAACCGCACGTCGGTGTACCGATATACCTTTGCCGACCAAGCAAGCCGCCGCTTAACATTTGGCAGCACATCGTCGTGGCTCAGCGACATAAGCCACGACTCGCAATTGGCGCTTATCTCCTTTACGGAAGAAACCATCACCGAGCGTCCGTTTCATAAAAGCACAATGCTGCTGCTTCATCTCAATACAATGGCGGTCGATACGCTGTGGGCAGATGCCCCGTTTACCGGCGGCGCGGTGTTTTCGCCCGACGCATCACAAATACTCGTTTCGGGATCAGGCGAAGCTTTCGGCGGAATTGGTCTGAACATCGGCGAAAGCCAAATTGCCAACAGTTACCACACGCTGGCGTACATCATGGACATTAAAACGCGGACAATTGAAGCCATCACCAAAGAGTTTGACCCAAGCATCGAACAATATAAGTGGAACAGCAAAGATAACCTTATCTATTTTACCACAATCGACAGGGATTGCCGAAACGTTTATACATACAATACCGCTACAAAACAGTTTACGCAGCTTCCGCTGAATGAAGATGTAACGCAGAGTTTTACTTTGAGCAGCAACTCGCTCACAGCCGTTTACACCGGAGCAAGTGTTTCGAACTCGACGCGGGCATACGTTTATGATTTAAAGTCGCGCCAATCGACAATGGTTGCCGATCCATTCCGAAACATGCTTTCGGAGCTCGACTTGGGTAGTGTTCAGGCATGGAACTTCCGCAATTCCAACGGCGTTGATATAGAGGGGCGGTATTATTTGCCTCCCCGTTTCGACGCATCACGAAAGTACCCGCTGATTGTATATTATTATGGCGGAACACTGCCTGCCGCACGCACGTTCGAGAGCCAGTTTGCGCCGCACCTGTTTGCCGCACACGATTATGTGGTGTATGTTGTGCAGCCAAGCGGCGCCATTGGTTACGGGCAAAAGTTCGCCGCCATGCACGTCAATGCGTGGGGCAAACGTACAGTTGACGACATCATTGAGGGAGTTACGCAATTTGCACGCCACCACTCGTTTATCGACACATCGAAGATAGGATGCATCGGTGCGTCGTATGGCGGCTTTATTACCATGCTGCTTCAAACCCGAACCGATATGTTTGCGGCTGCCGTTTCGCACGCCGGCATCAGCTCCATAGCGAGCTACTGGGGCGAGGGATACTGGGGATATCTGTACGGCTCGGCAGCAAGCGCACACAGCTATCCGTGGAACAATGCCGAAATGTATGTGCAGCAAAGTCCGCTCTTCGGCGCCGACAAAATACGCACGCCGCTGCTGCTTACGCATGGCACAGTTGATACAAACGTACCCGTCGGCGAAAGCATACAGATGTACACCGCCCTCAAAATATTGGGACAACCCGTTGAGTTTATTCAGATAAAGGACGAGAACCATGGCGTAGCCAACTACAAACGCCGCATTGAATGGAACAACTCCATCATGGCTTGGTTTGCCAAATGGCTCAAAAACGACGCAGCATGGTGGGAGGCGATGTATGGTAAGTAGGTGAATCCGAAGAATAAATAGCCTTCTGCCCTGTCGGGCAGCAGGCGGGTGCATCAACATGCTGTCGGCAACGCTTCGCTTCGACACGCTCAGCGACCAGCTTGCCGACGGTTATTCCCGTCCCGTTAGGGACGAAATGCTGGTAGAAAACGTTGGTCGTATGGCAGCAGCCGTCCCGTTAGGGACGGGATGTGATACCGCATCTCCACCACATCTCGTCCCATACGGGACGGAGGAGCAGCGTGGGTTGGCGTTTTCTACCAACATTTCGTCCCTAACGGGACGATTTTATGATGAAGATTCATATCGCATTTCTAAAATAAAAAAATTGGATATGGAATATACAAACAAAGCACGTATATTTGCGCCATTAAATTCTCAATATAAAATGATGGTGTCAGTAGAAAATATGACTGTTGAATATAGAAATAGCGGGGTTGATTCAGAGTGGGATGCCTTTGCAGGCGAAACAAACGGGGATATTCGTCAAACTTCGCTCTGGGGCGAATACGAGTTTTTCAGCAAAGGCTGGACTGTTTGCCGCTTCGTTGTTAAAAAGGAAAATAATATTATTGCAGGATGTCAAATCAGTATTATTACTATCCGCTTTTTAGGTCGGATAGGTTATATCCAGATGGGACCCTGCATGAAAGAAAAATCTCCCGATACAATTGGTTTTATAATTGACGAACTGAAAAACTTTGCGCGTAAAAACAAACTTCTTTATTTGATTATTGCACCCAATTACCCCGAAACAGATATTGTGCAGCATCTTGAATCAAATAATTTTGTTGTAAAGAAAGCAGTTTTGCCACCCACGCCAAAACTTGAAGCAACTTTGCTGCTCAACCTTACATTGACTGAAGACGAATTGCTTAAACAGATGAAAAAGGGTAGGAAACAGAATATCCGTAAAGGTTTGGAGATGCCTGTAGAGTTCAAAAAAGGTGAGCGCGAGGATTTGGAAACATGTTTCAATTTATTGGAAGCCACGGCTAAACGCTATAATTCGTATCCCGAAATCAATACGCTGGATAGATTGTACAAATTATGGGATTTAATGCGTCCGCACGAGTGGATAGACCTGCATCTGGGCATTGTGGACGGAGAAACAGTTTGTTGCACCATTTCGTATGCTTTCGGCAATACATTTCAGTGCAGTTACTGGGGCTGGAACGGCAAGTATGCCAATTATAACATATCCGATGTTTTTGATTGGTGCCTGATTCGATATGCCAAAGAGAAAGGATATAAATATTATGACCTTGTGCAGCTCAATCTCGAATGTGCAAATGCCATATCCTCAAATGACGATGTTCCCGACGCCATAAAGCAGAAACACTTTTATGGACCAACTCTTTATAAAATGCGCTTTGGCGGCTCAGTAGTTACTTATCCCAAAATATATGCCTATTATGTAAACCGGTTGAAATACTTTTTTATCCATAAAGTAGCAGGTTTTATGATAGAGCATTTGAATACAGGTTTTATTGTCGGTTTTTTTTACAGGCTTTCGCGAAAAAGAAAACATTCGGTATAACTAACTGGTGTTACGCAGTATTACTTTTGATAGCCTTGAAAAGGCTTAATCTTCATAACCGTATGCAAATGCAGGGGTGGGGTTTGTCCGCCCAGCGCAGCTTACGGTAAACAACCAACAGCACAGCTGCCCGCAAGGGCAGAACCAATACATTCACATCTGTTCTGCCCTTTAGGGCAGGGAGATGTGAATGTCATTTTCCGCAGGCAACACTGGGCGGGCAAACCCCGCCCCTACATTTGCGTAATATGAGCTATTGATATAAATATGCCGATTTATCAAACAATTTTACCGTTTCATACAACCAAAGTTGGCAATATTTGCACCGGAATTAAAACACAAGTAATTTAAACTACGCATAATGAAAAAGAACATCACAATGCTGCTGCTTGCAGTTATTTCAACAACTGTGTTGAATGCCCAGTGGAAACCGCAGGGCGACAAAATTAAAACCAAATGGGCTGAAACCATCAATCCAAACAGCGTTTTGCCCGAGTACCCGCGCCCCATTATGGAGCGGGCTGACTGGAAAAACCTCAATGGACTTTGGGATTATGCCATTCGTCCCGTTGGCGAGGGCGAACCGCAACAGTTCGACGGTAAAATTCTTGTGCCGTTTGCTGTTGAGTCGAGTTTGTCGGGCGTACAGAAAACACTTGGAAGCGGAAACGAACTGTGGTACAGCAACAGTTTTGCTATTCCGGCAAAATGGAAAAACAAGACCATCCTTTTGCACTTCGGCGCGGTGGACTGGAAAACCGAAGTGTTTGTAAACGACGTTAAAATAGGTACACACACAGGTGGATACACACCTTTTTCGTTCGATGTAACGCCGTTTCTTAACTCATCGGGCAACCAAAAACTGGTTATTAAAGTGTGGGATGGCACCGACGAGGGATTCCAGCCGCGCGGAAAGCAGGTACGTCGTCCCGAAGGCATCTGGTACACGCCCGTATCGGGCATCTGGCAAACAGTATGGCTCGAACCTGTCAACAGTAAGCACATTGCCCACATAAAAGCCATCCCAAATATCGACCAAAAGAGGCTGAGTGTTGAGGTCGCTACCGTAAACAGTTCGATTGGCGACATTTGCGAAGTAATAATGAAGGCGGGCGGCACAACAGTTGCGACTGGCAAGGCAGCATGTGGGCAAACGGTTGAAATTGCAGTTTCGGACATGAAACTGTGGTCGCCCGACGCCCCCTTCCTCTACGATTTAGAAATAAATCTTATTGAAAAAGGAAAAACCGTTGATAAAGTGAAAAGCTATACCGCTATGCGAAAGATTTCGACCAAACGCGACGAAAACGGTATTGTTCGCATGCAATTAAATAACGAAGATTGCTTTCACTATGGTCCGCTCGACCAGGGATGGTGGCCCGACGGCTTGTACACCGCCCCAACCGACGAGGCATTGCTTTATGATATTCAAAAAACAAAGGACTTTGGGTTCAATATGATTCGCAAACACGTTAAAGTAGAACCTGCCCGCTGGTACACCCACTGCGACCGTCTTGGAATACTTGTATGGCAGGATATGCCTAACGGCGACCGCTCGCCACAGTGGCAAAACCGCAACTATTTTAACGGCTCGGAACGGATTCGTACTCCCGAGTCGGAAGCCAACTATCGCAAAGAGTGGAAAGAGATTATGGATTATTTGATTTCCAATCCATCGGTTGTAATATGGGTGCCATTTAACGAGGCGTGGGGGCAGTTTAAAACCGATGAAATTGCAAACTGGACAAAGGCATACGACCCGTCGCGACTTGTGAATCCCGCAAGTGGCGGTAATCATTACCACACGGGCGATATGCTCGACTTGCACAACTATCCCGGTCCCGAAATGTACCTTTACGACGCCGAAAGAGTTACCGTAATGGGCGAATATGGCGGAATTGGTCTCCCGCTTGATAATCACCTGTGGCAAACCGACCGCAATTGGGGATATATTCAGTTTAAGAACTCGAAGGAGGTAACCGATGAATACTTGAAGTATGTCGAAATACTGAAAAAAATGGTACACGCAGGCTTTTCGGCGGCTGTTTACACACAAACCACCGATGTAGAGGGCGAAGTAAATGGACTGATGACCTACGACCGTAAAGTGATTAAGCTCGAAGAAGACAGGTTGCAGAAAGCGAACAAAGAAGTAATCAATTTGCTTAAAAGGTAACCACTCCTGAAAAATACTTTATTTATGTTCAATTGTAGGGGCGCGATTAATCACGCCCCTACTTGTGTATGTACGTACTAAAAAATCACCCATCACAAAAAAAACTCTCCATCTGCCTTGTTTTTTTTAAATTATTATTCATAGATTTGTCGCCGCTAAACATACAATAAAAACATTATACATAACAATTATGGAAGAAAATGTGAAATTAGTGCTCGATATTGCTGCCGAAAAAATGGGGAAAACAATTGAGCATTTCGACCACGAAATAGGTAAAGTAAGAGCGGGAAAAGCAAATCCGAAAATGCTCGAATCGGTAATGGTCGATTATTACGGCGCCATGACGCCGCTGTCGCAGGTTGCCAACATCAACACACCAGACGCTCGCACAATTGCAGTGCAGCCTTGGGAAAAAAAGATGATTCCTGCCATCGAAAAGGCAATTATGGCGGCTAACTTGGGTATGAATCCCGACAACAACGGCGAAATTGTTAGGATTAACGTTCCGCCTTTGACAGAAGAACGACGGAAAGACTTGGTAAAACAGGTAAAAAAACTGAGCGAAGATACCCGTATCGCCGTTCGTAACATTCGACGCGATGCCATTGAAGACCTGAAAAAACTGAAAAAAGACGGTTTAGGCGAAGATTTGGAAAAAGATGCGGAAGATAACGCCCAGAAAATTACCGACAAATTTATTAAGAAAATCGACGAACTGTTCGAGAAAAAAGAAAAGGATATTCTTACGGTATAAGTTGAGAATAAAGAGTTGAGAGTGGGGAACAAAAACTCGCTCTCAACTTTCAACTTTCAACTCTCAACTTTTTCAAGATGGAGGGAATTGCAATATTTCCGGGTTCATTCGACCCGTTTACGGTTGGACACGAAAACCTTGTACGCAGAGGTTTAAGCCTTTTCGACCATATTATTATAGGTGTAGGGCACAATACAGGGAAAGGACTTTATTTTCCAACCGAGCAGCGTGTGGCATTTATCCGTGCCGAATTTGAAGGCGAAACGCGAGTCAGCGTGGAGTCGTACGATAATCTTACGGTTGATTTTGCCAAACAGAAAAACGCCCAGTTTATATTGAGAGGAATCCGTACGTCAGCCGATTTTGAGTACGAAAGAGCCATTGCGCAGGTAAACCGCCAAATGACCTCCATTGATACGGTGTTTTTGCTGACCACGCCACAGCATACACCTGTTAATTCGTCAATTGTACGCGATATTCTGAAACACGGCGGAGATGCTTCCCTGTTTATCCCCCCAACAGTTTACAGATGCATTACCGAGTATATGAACTTAAAGTGAGTTGAGGATGAATAATGAATGTACCCATCTTAATTATTATACTAATATGAAAGTGTTTTTCGGATATATGCAGGGGTTTGGTAGAGACGCGGCGCGCCACGTCTCTACGTTCGCGCGTATGGTCTGTGTGCATCCCGAAACTAAAAAATCCGAAAACCACTTTCACGTTAGTATAACTGATGTTTTTTGGTAGCCTTGAAAATGTTTAATTTTTTCTTGCAGGATGCTTGAATAATATACTTCTTTATTAGAATAGAATATTCAAAACAACTTCTTAAAACTGTAAAAACAAAATGCAGTTATATCCGAAACAGTTTTTAAAATACAGTACAGTTACCTTTATTTTTCTTTGCCTGTCGGCAAATGTATTTTCCATTACCGGCAACAGCATCCGTTTTACGGGAGCGGCGCCTGAGTATAGAGGTCTTTATATTGAATTTAACTGTTATCGTAATTTTATTATTCCCGAAACTGAGCGGGTAGCAGTGATGCTAATCGACAATAACGGCGATTTCGATTTTACTTTTGCGATGGACGAAACCGGTTATGTTTTTGCCGATTTGGGACGTTTCAGAGTTTACATTTACGCCGAGCCGGGTATGAGCTATACGCTCGTGTTTCCGCCCTTTGAGCCGATTACAGACGAACAGAAGTTGAACCCGCTTTTTCAACCCGAAGAAATTCCTTTTGGAATAAAAAACACGGAAACGC
Organism: Cytophagaceae bacterium; assembly: GCA_031285765.1. Lineage (GTDB taxonomy): Bacteria > Bacteroidota > Bacteroidia > Bacteroidales > Marinilabiliaceae > WRMI01. The sequence goes on from JAITVO010000007.1 coordinate 12,574, forward strand.
AGGCGTTGAACCGCAATATTATTGAATTTAACGATGCGTTTGAATACATTTACAATACAAACGCCGTATCGCTGTTTACGTCGCCAAGCGGCAACCGAGCAGAGGAGTTGATAAAACAGATGGATGAGCGTTTTACCTGCACGCATCCCTATTTTGTGCTTCACAAAAAATATTCGTACCTGAAACTGCGGCACCTGTCGCATCGAACGCAAAAAAAAGCATTGATGGCGCACTTAACCGAGTGTGCGCCCATTTACAATCTTCCTGTATATTGGGAAATTTTCCGAACATTGATGTCGGGATACCAACCTGTGAATTATTTGGCGTCAAGCAAAACGTCCTTATCAGCGGCAATCAATTTGGGGATGCCGTTCGATTCAATTATAACAACGCTTTTGAGTGATACGCTGTTCCGAAATCGGGAATTTGCCGAAACGTGGATGCTTTTTAAACTTTTTGAATCGTTTTACGGAAAAAGCATCAGCGAGAAACGATGTATGGAAATCACACAATCAGCCGTTGAATACGCCTCGACAGAGCAAATTCGGCTGATGGCGTCGCTTTTCTTTAAAAAGATGTCGGCGCTCAGAGCAGGAACGGCAGCACCCGTTTTTTCACTTTTCAACAGACGTGAACGAACAGTGGAACTGAGCGATTACAAAGGTAAATTTCTTTATCTGGGCTTTGTGCACACAAAGAATTATGCCTGCCTGCTCGATATGTCGGTGATCGAACAGTTTGAAAAAACGATGAAAAATGAACTCAGGATTGTTACCGTTGTAATTGACGATGATTTTGATGCGATGGTTGAATTTATGAAGAAAAACAGTCAGTACAAATGGGATTTCCTTCATTTCGGTAAACAGCCCACCCTCCTGAACAGTTACGCTGTGAAAGGAGCGCCGCTTTATTATCTTATCGACCCCGAAGGCAACCTTTCGCTTTCGCCAGCGCCTTCGCCACAAGAAAATTTCAGGCAGCTTTTTGCCGAAAAGTATCTTGAATACCAGCGAGTACAATTGCGCAAAAATCCGCCGGAGGAGAAATCAATTTTTGACTGGTGAAACGAGAAAAAGTGTTTGAATTATTAGTACAAGATAAAAAATAAATCTCCTAAATCATTTTGAAAAAGCCTTGATGTTTAGTTTTTTGAGACCCCATAACATTCAATCAATCAACATGAACATCAAGGCAGAGCGCAAAGATAATGAATTAATAAAATCCTACCACGTCCAGAGCGAGTACGCAAACCAGCAATGCCCTTTCCGACAGGAAACGTTTTAGCCATGTATTCACAGATACCAAACGTTTGCCATGAAAAAAAATCTTTTCGCATCATTTTTACCTATATTTGCGTCGCTGTAATTAAAACAAGAGATGACAGCAATATAGCGCATAAAATTAACAATCATGTCAAAACTTAAATCCATTGCTCTCTTTTATATCAACGGGTTTCGTACCATGCCGCGATGGGCGCGGATGGTATGGATTATCATACTCGTAAAGCTGTTTATCATGTTTTTTGTACTGAAACTCTTTTTCTTTCCAAACATCCTGAAAAAAAATTTTGATACCGACGAGGAGCGGGCGAATTTTGTAATCGAACAAATCACACGCAATTAAACGTCATCATATATTCTCTTTATATTATCAACTGTGTGTTACAAATAAATTAAATCTTTATGCTTGAAAACATTGATTTTACGCTGATAGACTGGTCGAGGGCGCAGTTTGCGCTTACGGCGATGTTTCATTGGGTGTTTGTGCCGCTCACACTGGGCTTGGGCTTTATGAACGCCTTTACCGAAACGGTCTATTACAAAACGGGTAATCCCGAATGGAAAAAACTTACCAAGTTTTGGATGAAACTGTTCGGAATCAACTTTGCCTGTGGAGTTGCTACGGGACTGATACTCGAATTTGAGTTCGGAACCAACTGGGCTGCCTACTCGTGGTTTGTGGGCGACATTTTTGGCGCACCGCTTGCTATCGAAGGCATCTTCGCTTTCTTTATGGAAAGTACTTTTGTTGCCGTTATGTTTTTTGGGTGGGATAAGGTAAGCAAAAAGTTTCACCTTGCCTCGACGTGGCTCACGGCTATTGGCGCAAACATCTCGGCGCTGTGGATTCTGGTTGCCAACGGATGGATGCAAAATCCTGTCGGTACGGCTTTTAATCCCGATACCGCCCGAAACGAAATGACCAACTTTTGGGACGTACTGCTGTCGGGAACTGCCGTCAATAAGTTTATTCACAGTACAACCTTTGGATTTGTGCTGGCTGCGGTGGTGGTGATTGGCGTCAGCTCATGGTATCTGCTCAAAAAGCGCGAACTGCTGTTTGCCAAACGAAGCATCGTTGTGGCGGCGGTATTCGGGCTTATTAGCTCTATAGCCCTCATTGTAACAGGCGACACATCTGCCAAAAACGTCGTGAAAACGCAGCCCATGAAACTTGCTGCTATGGAAGCGCTTTACGATGGCAGTGAAAATGCACCGCTGGTTGCATTTGGTATTTTGGGCGGAAGCGAAACGCACAAAAACATCAATGCCAACAGCAGGGAAAATTTTGTTTTCAAAATAGAAATGCCCGGTATGCTGTCGTTTTTGGCGCATGGTGATTTCAAAACATTTGTGGCAGGTATAAAGGACTTGGTACTGGGCAACGAATCGCAGGGCATTATGTCATACAGCGAAAAAATACGGCGCGGACACATTGCGGCGCAAACGCTTGTTGCCTACAAGGACGCGAAATTGAACAACCCCGACGGCGAAGAGTTCAGGATGCTGAAAGCCAAATTTGAAGATGAAACATTTATGAACGATTATTTTGCCTATTTTGGCTATGCGCCTTATTATGACGAAAATCCCGACGTGCTTCAGCAAAACGCCTTTAAATTAGTGCCACCTATTTCGCTCACATTCTACTCGTTCCATTTGATGGTGATACTCGGTTTCTATTTTATTCTGTTCTTTGTGGTTGTTCTTGTGCTGATATTTAAAAATAAATATCATAACAAATGCTGGCTGCTGTGGGTTTCGCTTATTTCGATACCGCTGGTTTACATTGGCGGTCAAGCTGGATGGATAGTTGCCGAAGTGGGGCGTCAGCCTTGGGCGATACAGGATTTGCTGCCGGTAGTTACTGCTGTGTCGAAAATCGACGCAAGCTCGGTAATGATCACATTTACATTGTTTGCTGTGGTATTCATTGCGCTGTTTATAGCAGAAATAATGATTTTATTGAAACAAATTAAAACAGGACCAAAAATAGAGGAGGAAACAAGCAATGTTTGAAACACTTTCGCACTTGGCGCTTCAGCAATACTGGTGGGTACTCATCTCACTGCTGGGAGCAATTCTGGTCTTCCTGATGTTTGTACAGGGTGGTCAAACTCTGATTTACACGCTCGGAAAAACCGAAACAGAACGCACCATGCTCATTAACGTTCTCGGACGCAAATGGGGATTCACGTTTACAACGCTCGTTACCTTTGGCGGTGCGTTTTTTGCCTCCTTCCCGCTGTTTTACAGCACAAGTTTTGGCGGCGCTTATTGGGTTTGGATGGTTATTTTGCTGGCATTTGTGCTGCAAGCGTTTGGCTACGAGTTCAGGAACAAAGCCAACAATCTGTTTGGCACACGCACCTACGAAATTTTTCTGTTTATCAATGGATTGATTGGAACTGTTTTTATCGGAACAGCAGTCGCCACGTTTTTCACCGGCTCGCCATTTTCTGTCAATACGATGAACCTGTCGCAGTGGGAAACGCCATGGCACGGGCTTGAGTTGGCATTGAACGCACACAATCTTTCGCTCGGCGTTACCGTATTTTTCCTTACGCGAACGCTGGCGTTGCTTTTCTTTTTGAGTTCGGTAAACGACGAAGTAATCGAACATCGGGTACGAAAACAACTGTGGTACAATGCTGTTCCGTTTGTGGTATTTTTCCTTACTTTTGTGGTATGGCTAATGCTCCGCGACGGATTTGCAGTAAATCCCGACACCACCGAAGTATTTATGCAGCCATTTAAATATTTTAATAATTTGATTGAAATGCCGCTGGCGCTGATAATATTCCTTACCGGCGTATTATTGGTGCTGTGTGGAATTATTATCACACTGTTTAAAATATCATTCAAAAAGTTATGGCTTATATCTTCGATAATCATTATACTCGTACACGTATTGCTAATTTTAGTGTCAAAATATGACACTAAACTCTTTTTGGGTACTTTACTTGTGTATATGGGATTGCAATTTGGGGTTAAACCTGCTACAAAAGGAATATGGTTTGCCGGTTCGGGAACCATTCTGACGGTATTTGCGCTGTTGCTGATTGCAGGTTTTAACAACACATCGTACTATCCGTCGTACTGCGATTTGCAAAGTTCGCTCACAATACAAAACTCATCGTCGAGTTATTTTACACTGACGGCAATGAGTTACGTTTCGCTCTTTATCCCGTTTGTACTGGCATACATCTGGTACGCATGGCGTGCGCTTACGCGAAAAAAGATAGATAGAGCCGAAGTGGAAACTGACGAAAACGATGCGGAACTTTATTAGCAAAACTGAAATTGTATAACAATCTAAAAGTTTAAAACGATGAAACATCTTCCCGAAATATTAGGATTCCTTTCGTGGGTAGTCGTCATCATTGCAAGTTATAACCTGACAGTGATGGCTGCCAATAAGTTTGATAAAAAACAGGCGTCGAACAGTGAAAAGAGCTTACCGTAAAGCTGTAGTTGCATAAACGAAAGCACACATAGGGCGCGATGATGTGCCCGTTGCACAACTCAACGAATGGCTTGAAAAGCCATAACTTTCATAATCGCCGGTCAACGACCAGCGGTTAGCTGATGAGTAAAAAACTGCCTGAAAGGCAGAACATTTCTATACTTTGTTCTACCTTCAGGCAGTTTACCTGTGGTTACACTCCTCCGCAGGCAACGCACAGCTCGCCGGGCGGTTATGAATATTTAATCCATTCGGAACATTGATTAACTCATGTTACACATTGGCTTGAATTGAAAATTGGCGGAGCCAGAGTTATACTCAAACAAAAATGGTTTGCAAATAACAGAGGCTTCATGTACCGGTTCAACTGCTATCCAGCATCGGCAATGGGGCATGCCCCATTGTTACTTCTGTTCGCAAATCAATTCTGTTTGAGTATAAGCCTTTTTAAGGCTGCCCACGATAATTACTGCGTAACATGGGTTGCTGGTTTTAGCGTT
>JAITVO010000033.1 GCA_031285765.1 Cytophagaceae bacterium
TAAAAAGCGTTTAGCTTTATTCTTGCCTCTAAGAACGTGAGAAATTTTGAAAGTACAAGAATAAGAAAACGCTCGCAAGATTGCGGGCTTAACTTATTTGTACGAAGGTTATTTCTCACAACCATAGAGGCGGATAAATAAGTCCGCTATTATAATGAAAAAATTTGAGGAGTGTGCCGAAAACCCCGTAACAGAGTAGGCAAAAACTTTTTAATTCTTTAAACGATGAAATCATTAACAATCTCAACATTTTTAATTTGTATTTTCGTGTCCGGCACGACGATATTCGCGCAGGATACAGTCCGGGAACCGGAGTTTATTGGCGAAGCTTTGATACTTAGCCCCGACGGAACTTTAACACCGCTTGAAAAAAGCACTATTGTAGAAAGGGAAAGACAGACTACCTATAAAGTCATAACCGGGGTAGGCTCTGACAAGACGCAGATTCTTATAGACGGACGCACCGCCCGCGTGCAAATTTCACGTAACGACGACTCCAAACTGATAGTAAGAGCTGTTGATAACAATACCGACCCTTTGAGCTTCATCAGCGTTTTTCGTCTCAAAACGAGCGAAAAGCGGCGTATTGCGGAAATTGCATCCAAAAACATGTTTGGAAGCAGCACTAACAACAGGTTCGATTTCCTGCCTTTTTCGGCCAGTAAATATGGCACTTCTTCATACATACTGACACTTGAAGAAAAACCCGCAGGCGAATACAGTATTATTGTACGCAATCCCAATGCGCTCAATCAAAGTGCGACCATCGTATCAGCGTTCGCTATTAAATAATATGGTACAGTTATTTTAAAATTAAAAATAGTACAAATGAGAAGATTACTTTTTAAACAATTTGCAGCCGTCATAATGATTATGGCAGTTGCATTAGCTTCCTGTAAAAAGGAAAAAGACCCCATAAAGGAACCTGTGAAGGTAACAGAGATTACACTGAACAAGACCTCGCTTACGCTATATGAAGACGCCAGCGAAACCCTGACGTTTACCGTAGCGCCCGACAATGCCAGTAACAAAACCATAATATGGACAACAAGCGACGAAACGATTGCCACCGTTGACCAGAACGGCAAGGTAACGGCCTTAAAAGCAGGCAAGGCCACCATCACAGCTACGACTAATGACGCCAGCGGGATAAATGCCCAGTGCATTACAACCGTAACAGAACCCGAATTGACTGCCGATTTTGATGTAGCATACGTGAAGGAGCTTGAAAATAACATATATCCGTCATTTATCTACGCAATGTCAGAAATGGAAGTACAACAGGGCGAATCGTTCAAATACTTTACCATTACAGTAAATCCGAGCAGGGAAACCGACTTGCGCATAGTGATTGAGGCAACAGCGCTGAATACCGAAACCGTTATAACGCAGAAGACTGTAAAAGGTAAAACAGAAATTGTTCCGGCTATAAGATGGAAGTACGGCGACTTTAAAAACCTGTCGCAGGGTGGTGTCGTTGACATGACTTTTGTATGCTACGCCGGAACCGACGAACTTGCACGCAAAAGCATGAAACTGTCGTACAAGTCAATCAATGAATGCATACTTTATATGATTGAAAATGGCAAAGTAATTAACTTGACACCATTAATGGCAGTTTATATTAATGAAAACAGCCCTGTAATTGATCCTTTCCTTAAGGAAATACTTGATGCCGGTTTGATAGACTCTTTTACAGGTTATCAGAGTGATGCAATAGGTGTAATTAATCAGGTAGAGGCTATTTTTACCAGACTGCGTCAGAAAGACATCAAATATAGCAGTATCGCTACCGGCAGTTCTACGCGAACAGATTATTTATTAAGCCAGCATATCAGGTTTGCCGATGAGGTTCTAAACAACACGCAGGCAAACTGTGCCGACGGAACCGCCTTTTTTTGCAGTGTGCTGCAAAAGATAGGCATCAAATCGTATATGATTTTTGCACCTAGGCATGTTTATCTCGGTTTTGATTTGGACAGCAATGGAGACGATTTTTTACTTTTAGAAACAACATTAATTGGCGAAAAGGATTTTGACTTTTGGGATGCCATGGATTTTCAGGAAGATAATTTTAGTGATAACCTGACCAAGTATAATAATGATGATTATACAGATGGATATTTTTTTATTGATATATCCGCAGCAAGGAAATTAATCAAACCAATAGGGCGATAATAACGTCTGTTTTACGTTTTCACACCGGCCGCTATGTGGCGGCCAGTTTTCTATTCAAGGCTTTTTGGACAGAAATCATTAAGGCAACAGGTTTCGCAGTGTTTTAAATTGTCATTGCAAACGCAGTGAAGCAACCGAGCTCGTAAACTCGGTTGCTTCAGGCATTGCATGTAATGACAATGCTAAATACTGCGTTTGCAATAATATACTGCATATTTTCTGAATAAGTATATTAAACAATAACTGTTTTTACTGCATGTGCACTGCCTTTTTGTAATGCACAGCGGTGGAATTGAGTTGCAGAATATTAATTTTACTATGCATGTATTAATGTCATTGTTTACAATGTATTAAAAGCATTATTTCTATGTGAATTTACCTATACCATTTTTTTAAAATACTGATTCGCATTATTTATCAATTAGAACGGCGCATTATGATAATTTATGTAAAAAAAACAGTAACTTTGCACCCCAATTTTGAAAGGGTTATATGCAAAAGATCAGAAATGTAGCAATTATTGCACATGTTGACCACGGAAAAACAACGCTGGTTGACAAGATGCTGCTTGCGGGAAAGCTCTTTAAGGAGCACCAGAAAATGGGCGAGCTGATAATGGACAGCAACGATATTGAACGCGAACGGGGAATCACCATACTGTCGAAAAACGTATCCGTTGTATGGAAAGGATACAAGATAAATATTATCGATACACCCGGGCACTCCGACTTTGGGGGCGAAGTAGAGCGCGTTTTAAACATGGCCGACGGAGCTATTCTTTTGGTCGATGCCTTTGAAGGACCGATGCCGCAAACACGGTTTGTACTACAAAAAGCATTGGGACTTGGACTGAAACCGATAGTTGTAATCAACAAGGTTGACAAGCCCAATTGCCGCCCCGAGGAGGTTAATGAATCGGTTTTCGACCTTATGTTCAACCTCGGCGCTACCGAACGGCAGCTCGATTTTGCAACTGTTTACGGCTCGGCCAAGGAAGGATGGATGTCTGCCGACTGGAAAACACGCACCGGTGATATTTCCGCACTGATGGATTCCATTATCGAGTATATCCCGGCGCCGGTCGAAAATTCCGGAACACCGCAAATGCTGATAACATCGCTCGAATACTCCAACTACCTGGGGCGTATTGCAGTAGGACGGGTTCATCGCGGAGCGCTTAAAACAGGCATGGACATTGCACTCGTAAACCGGCATGGCGACGTTTACAAAACACGCATCAGGGAACTGAATATATTCGACGGTCTGAACCGTGCAAAAACGGACGTGATTCAGAACGGAGAAATAGGCGCCATAATTGGCCTCGACAGATTTGACATTGGCGATTCCATTTGCGATGCCGAAAATCCCGAACCGCTCGATCCCATTACCATCGACGAGCCTACGATGAGTATGCTTTTTACAATCAACAACTCCCCATTCTTCGGGAAAGAAGGGAAATATATTACCTCGCGCCACATAAAAGAGCGTCTGGATAAAGAATTGGAAAAAAACCTTGCACTACGTGTTGAGCCAACCGATTCGGCCGACGCATGGAACGTATTCGGGCGCGGAGTGCTGCATCTTTCGGTACTGATAGAAACAATGCGGCGCGAGGGATACGAATTGCAAGTGGGACAGCCGAGGGTTATAATAAAAGATTTTGCGGGAGAAAAACACGAACCGATAGAAGAACTTGCCATCGACCTTCCCGATGAATTTTCGGGAAAAGCTATTGATATGGTAACGCAGCGCAAAGGTGAGCTTCGTTCCATGGAACGCAAGGGCGACCGCATCCATCTCGAATTTCAAATTCCGTCGCGAGGAATTATCGGCTTGCGTAACAACCTGCTCACTGCCACCGCCGGTGAATCGATTATGGCACACCGCTTCATCGAGTTTCAGCCGTGGAAGGGCGCTATCGACATGAGGCAAAACGGCTCGCTTATCAGCATGGAGCCCGGAACAGCCTTTGCCTATGCCATTGACAAGCTGCAGGATCGCGGCAAGTTTTTTATCTCGCCGCAGGACGAGGTTTATACGGGTCAGGTGATAGGTGAAAACAGCCGCGAAGGCGATATAACCGTCAATGTTACAAAGAGCAAGAAACTGACCAACATGCGTGCATCGGGCTCCGACGACAAGGTGCGCATTGCGCCACCCATAGTTTTCAGCCTCGAAGAAGCACTCGAATACATCCAGAGTGACGAGTATGTTGAGGTTACTCCAAAATCTATCCGTTTACGAAAGATTCTTCTGCTCGAACATGAAAGAAAAAGATTGTCGAAACAGAACGAGTAGTTTTATAACCGTTCGTTCTTTTATATATAATACGATTTTTACCTACTTGTAATTCAGTCCAAATCGGGAAAAAAGGTATTGAATCTGAAAATTAGATTTGAATAATGAAACTCATCCACACAGCCGACTGGCATCTTGGGCAGATGTTTTTCGATCATGATCGGAAGACGGAGCATCTTGTGTTTCTGAACTGGTTGAAAAAACAGGTATGGGAGCAGGGCGTTGATGTGTTGCTGATTGCGGGCGATGTGTTCGACAGTCCAAATCCGTCGGCTGAAGCACAGAAAATGTACTACCGTTTTTTACGGGATATCACAATGGAAAATCCTGATTTGCAAATCATCATTATTGCGGGTAATCACGATTCTGCTGCACGGCTCGAGGCTCCCAATCCTCTTTTGGAGACGGTGAATGTAGCTGTACGTGGTATTGTGAAGCACATTACAGGTAGGGAAATCGATTGTGAGCATCTGATCATTCCGTTAAACAAAGGAGGCTATTGCCTCGCCGTACCATATTTGCGGCAGGGCGATTATCCTGAATCGGCCACTTATGCCGGAGGTGTGCAGGAAATGTACAAAATGCTTATTGACAAGGTTGAAGGTAAGCCTATTATTGCAATGGGGCATTTACAGGCAACCGGGTCGGAAATTTCTCAAAACGACCGTGCCGAACGCACCATAATCGGAGGACTGGAATGTATTTCACTGGAGGCTTTCGATGATGGCATCGACTATTGTGCACTCGGTCATCTGCATCGTGCACAAAGGGTTTCGGAGCGCGAAAATGTTCGCTATGCCGGTGCTCCTCTGCAAATGTCTTTCGCCGAGAAGAACAACAAGCAAGGGGTGAACCTCATAACCATTACCGATAAAACTGAAATCGAGCGATTGGATTTTGACACTCCCGTAAAACTCATCAGTATCCCAAATGAACCGTTACCGATGGCGGAAGTTATTGCTGAAATCGAAAAACTGCCAGATGGGGAGGTTAATTACCGTTCGCCGTTTTTGGAGATTAAAGTACGCATTACAGAACCGGAACCATCGCTCCGATATCAGATAGAACAGGCTTTAAAGGGTAAAGCCGTGCGATTGGCACGAATAGAGGCATCAACACCTCAAAGCGAGAATACAGGACGAATTGTCAGCTACGAAATGCTACAAGAGATCAATCCATTGGACATGGCAACCGATATTTTCAAGAGAAAATATGGTGGCGAGGATATGTCGAGGGCGATGAAAGAGTTATTACAATCTGTAATCAGGGAGGTTGAACTATGAGGATTTTAGCCATACGGGGAAAGAACCTCGCCTCTCTGGAGGGCGAATTTGAGGTCGATTTTGCAGCAGAACCGTTAAAATCTGCAGGTATCTTCGCCATTACTGGAAGTACGGGGTCGGGAAAATCGACTTTGTTGGATGCAATATGCCTTGCATTATTCGGTGATACGCCGAGAATCAGTCGTGCCGAAAGCGCCAAAATCACAGATGTGAGAGATGAAACCATTGCACATAAAGATCCTCGCAGTATTCTACGGCGAGGTACATCTGATGGTTATGCAGAGGTCGATTTTGTATCGCTTGCCGGTGATAAGTATCGTGCTCGCTGGAGCGTTAGACGTGCACGAGATAAAGTAGATGGTTCATTGCAGGATGTAAATTATCGTGTGTGGAGTATTATCTCTGGCGATGAATTGCTGGGCAGAAAGACAGATTTACTGGAGCAGGTTAAAAATTTAATCGGTCTCACTTTCGATCAGTTTACCCGTGCCGTATTGTTGGCACAAGGTGATTTTGCAACATTTCTCAAAGCCAACAAGAATGAGAAGGCAGAACTGCTTGAGAAACTGACAGGAACAGATATCTATTCTCGAATTTCAGTTAAAATATATGAGAATAGCAAACAGGCGGATAGTGAATTATCGCTCGTTAGGGAGTTGATAAAGGGGGTTGAATTGCTGCCTGAGGAGCAGATTGATGCACTGGCTTCCGAAAAAGATAGGGTCGCGAAAGAAGCTGGAACGCTCGAAGCTGAAGTGAAATCCTTTTCTGAAAAGTTACAATGGCTTCAAGTGAATGAACAACTAATAAATGGCGTTGAAACAGCGAACAATGAGTTAATACAGAGCAAGACTGCTATTGAGGATGCGAAACCACGTTTTGATTATTTGACACGCACGGAAAGCGTACAGGAAATTAGAGATATTTTCAAGAAGCAGGAAAACAATCGAAAACAGCTGGCAGTCGATGAATTATCCATCAATCAACAGCTGGCAGAAGATATAATAAACAGCGAGCGACTCGTGCAGATAAAGGCTCTTTTAGAAAATTGCCTGACGGCGAAAGACCAACTTACTGCCGAGTGGCAAAAAATTGACATCCAAATTAAGGAGGCTCGCAAATTGGATGTTCAGATAGACGGGGTGGCAAAGAATCTATCCGACACAGGTAAAGAAGTTTCACAGATTGCTAAACAGGAAGACGAATGTGAGAAGCGCATTGAGACTTGCGGGAGAAAAATTGAATCTATCATGAAATCGCAAGAAAGAATAAGCAAATGGTTCGATGAGAACAGTCATTACGCAGGAATTATTCCGAGGATAGAGCTTATCATATCATACATCAACGATTCACAATCTACGGCAAAGCTGGCTTTAAGCAATGAAAGGTTACTTAATGGCACAAGCGAGTTATTGACAAAGGAAGAAGAGCAATTGGTAATTCAACAAGCAGAAACGAAGCGACTTAACGATATACTTCCATCCGAGATTGCTGTTTTGCGGGCAAAACTAATAGAGAATGAACCTTGTCCGGTTTGTGGCAGTATCCAGCATCCCATTAGTGGAGTGAATGCAGAGAGCCTTGAGGAGGAGGCTTTGAACAGGGCGAAGGCGATAGTTATTCGTGATATTGAACGGCTTGCCGAAGATATTGATAAGCGTAAAAGTGAAATTATTCGATTGCAATCACTTATTGATGGCTACAAAGAGCAGCATAACACAGTTTTTACAAAGCTGACCGATATGATGAAAATCATACCGGAATGGGAGATAATGTATAAGAAAGCTACTCTCTGCGATGACCTTATGGCTATTGCAAAAACGTGGGGCGAAAGTAATACGCAACGGACATCATTAACTGAACAGCTTGCTACACAAAATCAAGAACTAATAATTCTTCAGCAACTACAGGCCGAACTCAATGATAACCTCAAAGGAAAACAGAATAAGCAAATAACAATAGCCACCGAGTTTGAGCAATTGCAGGGTTTACGAAAAAAACTGTTGGGAAGAAAGAGCGCCAATAAGGTTGAGCAATCATATCATGACAGGTTAACAAAAGCTGATAATCTGTTGAGTAAAGCGACTGTATCGCTAAATAAGCTTGTTGCAACTGGTGAGAAAATTGCAGGTGCGATTTCTCAACTGACAAACAGTATCTTGCGTCTGAAAAGAGAGATTGAGGGGGCGGATAAAAATATTTTTGATTGGTTATTAACCCGGAATGACGGGTTGACAATGAAAGAGCTGGCAGAGTTACTTGCCATAGACAGCAGTTGGCTGATTGTGGAGCGAACGGCATTAGATATTCTGAAAAATGCTGAATTGTCGGCACAGACAAAGCTCAATGAACGTCAAAGCTGGGCCGATGAACATCAAAAAAGTACAATAAAGCCAACTGATAAGGAAACAAAAGAATTTTTGACAGCCATCATTGACGAAAAAACACAATATCTCAAACATAAACTGGAACGAATAACTGAGATAGGTGTTTTGTTTATAAATCAAGAGAAAGGAAAGACGAGAATCAAACAATTTGAGAATGAGCTTACAGTAAAAGGTGTTGCAGTCGGGAACTGGCGAAAGCTTAATGATTTGTTCGGTTCTGCCGACGGTGCAAAATTCAAGGTATTAGCTCAGGGGTACACTCTTGATGTACTGTTGGGGTATGCTAATAAGCACCTCAAAGATATTTCGCAACGCTATCTGCTGGAACGTGTATCGACTGATTCGTTATCATTGCAGGTTGTTGACTTGGATATGCTGTCGGAGGTTCGTTCTGTGCACTCTCTTTCTGGAGGCGAATCATTCCTTGTTTCGCTATCGTTAGCGTTAGGGTTGTCTTCTCTTTCATCAAACAGAATGCGCGTGGAATCCTTATTTATTGATGAAGGCTTCGGCTCACTTGACGCCGATACTCTGCGTGTAGCAATGGATGCACTTGAACGTATCCAGACGCAAGGGCGGAAAATCGGTGTTATTTCGCATGTTGCCGAAATGACCGAGCGTATTCCTGCACAAATTCAAGTTATCAAAACCGTGAATGGTAAAAGCCGGATAGAGATAAAAGGGTAAAATTATGTCTGAAAAACAGTACATGGAGTACAAGTCATCTATCGACAAAATCTTATTTTGAGGTGCTAAGAAAAATAATTAGGGCGTGTTAACATAAAACAAGCACATCGACGATTAGTGCCCATTGGATTTCCCAACTTTCGCCGCACAAAAAGTTAAGCCGATTTTTTGTTAAGGTTCCAGAATTCGTCTATTGTCATGTTTTGTAGCGCTTTGTGTCTTCTGATTTTGTTGTACC
>JAITVO010000237.1 GCA_031285765.1 Cytophagaceae bacterium
AGTGTTGAAAAACAGGTATAACGAATTTGCCTCGCTCCTTTTTGAGGAAAGCGCCGCCGCCACCGACAGGGCAGTGCATTGTAACGCGCTCGTCTATACCCGCGCAGAACTGTCAGGAATGACAGTCGGGGGAAAAAACCGCTGATTGTTTCCGCAAAACCCTCGAACTGATTGACCGGCAGATTGACTTTACGGAAAAGTGCCTGCTGGCGGAACTGAGTGCCGCAAGTTGTCTGCTCAAAGCCAAGCCCGAAGCCCAACTGAAATGGACGGGCAGTATCATAGAGTGGGCAGAACTGATTTACGCCATTCATGCTACTGACGTTGTGGGCGGTGGAAAAACCACCCTCAAAAAAACTGTTCAGGACGATGGGCGAACTCTTCGATTTTGAGGTCGAAGAGTTTTCCCGGACGTTTACGGACATCAAAAACCGTGTCAAAGGCGACCGCACCACGTTTCTCGACAAACTGAAAAGGGGGTTGCTGCGCCGGATGGAAGAAGCCGAGAGGAAACTGGCAAGGAAATAGAGGGGCGATTTCGCTTTTCCAAATAAAAACACGATCTTTGCCTGCCAAGTAAGATACCTCGCCATTTTAGGGGGTTATCTTACTTCGATTTGCAGGTGAAATAAATAATGACAAAAGCCTTCTGGTTTATTTTTTTTTGTAATTTTGCAGCATGAATGCACCTGAACAAACAAAAATAAACTTGCTGTTGCAGCAACTTCCATCCGGAGCGTTGTATTTTGGTGCGTGGCTAAATGAGAACGGAATATCCTATTCCCTGCAAAGGCATTACCGGAACTCACACTGGCTTACGGCAATAGACAAGGGTGTGATGTACAGAACAGGTGAAAACCCATCGCTGTTCAGTGCCTTGTCGTGTTTCAACTCTCAATTAAACAAAAGATTCCATATCGGCGCATTGTCGGCTTTGGAAATGCGGGGTTTTGCCCATTACGTTCCACTTGGCAGACAAACAATCGTTGTTTACTGTCCGCATGATGAGTGGTTTCCCAAATGGTTTTCAAAGTATGACTGGGGTGTGGACATCCTGAAAAAATATGCCGAATACAGTGAAACGGGGATTACCACAGTCAATGAAAATGGTTTTGATGTAACCCTTTCTTCTCCCGAAAGAGCCTTTTTAGAGAGTTTAGACCTTGCGCCGAAGTATTATAACCTGACCGATTTATATCAGGTGATGGAAATGTTGAACGGATTACGACCGAACCTGTTACAGTCGTTATTGGAAGAATGCAAATCAATAAAGGTCAAGCGCTTGTTTCTCTATATGGCAGAAAAAGCCAGTCATTCATGGCTGGAAGATTTGGACTTGGCAAAAATAGACTTGGGCAGTGGAAAACGTTCCATAGTGAAAGACGGCGTTTACAACGCAAAGTATCAAATAACCATATCACAGGATTTGGCAAATTATGAATAAGGCATACAGACAGCAGGTTGAATTACTCCTGAAAATTATCCCGACGTTATCGGGAATTGAAGATTTTGCCGTTCATGGCGGGACGGCTATTAATCTCTATATCCTCGACCTTCCTCGCTATTCGGTTGATATCGACGTTACCTACATACCTGTAAAGCCCAGAGAAGAATCGTTTACCGAAATCCACAGTAACCTCGCTCTGTTAAAGGAGAAGATAAAAGAAGGAATCATTAAACTTGCCCGAAAATTAAACCCTAACATTCAAATATATCAAATGAAAGTCAATCCGGATGCTTTCAAATTGGATTTTTGTGAGATAGAGGTAGCAATTCCTTATGTATGTTTGTAAACTGTTATAGATTTTATTACTTGAAAACTACAAAATTACAAAGCAATGGCGACATCAAACGGTGTCGCCTTTGCTTCGTAGGAAAATTGTGCGTATCTTTATCGGTCAAGTAATTAATAATGAATATCGGATATTATAACCTACACGTCGTCTGCCGGACGTGTAGTTATACTCCACTCATCAATTCATTGTTCAACTCAAAAAGGCACCTCAACACTGCTGCTCCTTTTTTTTATGTTTGAGTGGAACAGGGGTGAAGCGAGGCGTCGATACAGGTTTACTTCACTTCGCTTAGCGCGATATTGTCGATGCGGAATCCACCTGTGTTGCTGGTGGCAGTGGCTTTAAATTCTATTTTCATCGTACTGCCTGTGTTATTGATTGCATTGAGAGGAATATTTATATAATTATTTTTCCCTACTTGAGTTGCAGGTACACTTTGTTCTACATCGTTTATCTTAACAATTAGCAAGTAGTCGGCTGTTATCTCCTCTGACTCGTCGTTTGTGCGCAAATCAAACGAGAGTTGAACACTTGCGTAACCTGCAACATTAACACCTTCGATAATCAACTGCGATTCTTTTTTAGCAGGAAACCAAACATGCGGGTCTATTGTCGATGTTGTTCTGATGTCGGCATTTCCTGTCGGGTCGGTAAATGTTACGTCCGTATTGTCAAAATCGGTAAAAGCGGAAATCTTAGGTCGAACGGTTGTATAACTGCCATTTCCGAATGTTTCCATAAAGATATAATCAGTAGGAGGTGGATTACCGCCGCCATCAAGTACAAATTCTGTAACAGATTTTATCCCCGCAACACCAAAGTATGTTGTAAAATCGCCATACAACGATACTTTTTTACCAAGATTAGTGGGATTATCAACAAGATTCAATGCAGTACGAACAGTGCCAGCAGGTAACTGAACAGGAATACAGTTAATGTAATTGGTTTCGGTAACCGATTCGGCAATTAAAATATTCGTAGTAACTGTAAACGGAGCAGCAAAGCGAGAATCTTGTGTAATATCCATTCCTTGACCGGTTCCATCGTCAACAGCGCCAATGATGTAACCTTGCGCCCAAGCAATTCCTGCGCCCTGTTTGGCAATTACACCAGCCAGATTGTACGGGTCATCTTTGGTTCCGGTACCTTCTACTCCACCGGAAGGAGGAGTCCCGCCTTCAAATACAAAGTCGGTAACATCGCCTATACCTGCAACACCAAAATAGGTTCTTAAATTTCCATAAACCATCACTTCTTTACCAAGATTGCTTGGGTTGCTGACAAGATTTAATGTAGTCCGAACATTTCCGGCAGGTAACTGAGCAGGCAGGCAGTTCATATAATTGGTTTCGCCTGCTGCAGCAGCTATAAGTATGTTTGCTTGGTTTACAAAAGGAGGTTCAAAGCGCGAGTCGGTTTGAATGCTTCTGTCGTCAACAGAGCCAACAATAATAGCTTTTACCCAAACACCTGTCTGTCCCTGATTTTTGAGGGCAGCTGCATAATTGTACGGGTCGTCTTTGGTTCCTGTACCTTTCGGTGTATTATCACTACCCGATTCCCCAAATAAAAATTCGGAAGCGGCGCCGGTTGCAACGGTAATGCCTGCTGCTTTCAATATTTTTTGGAGTTTGCCGGTAACGCTTACTTCTTTACCAATGTTGTCGGGATTGGCAACCAAGTTGAGCGCGGTACGAATTGCCGAGCCTTCGGGAAGATTGACGACGATACATTTAGTCCAGTCTCTTACATCAGCAGTTGGAGCTATCACAATATAATTGGTAAGAATATGTTCAGTACCGAAATTAATGTCATCATTATTATCAACAGGATTCGTTTCGTTTACTGATGGCATTAATGAGCCCACAATAATGCCTTTTATCCAGCCAGCTTTGTCTTCGTCCTGATGTTTGAGAGCGTAATCAGTTGTCCATGGACTGGTGCGTGTTCCCCAGCCGTCGGGATTGGGCGTAAAGTTGATGTCACTCGAATCGCGTACCAAAATCTGGTTGGTGCTGTTGTAGCGGGTAAGGATTCCGGTAACGTTGCCAATGCCGTCGGGAATGGTTGTGCCTGCAAAGTTGGCGGCGCTGCTCATTCGTGCCGTAATAGTGCTGCCTGCGTTTTCCGACGAGCGGATAATTCGGTTGAGCGTTTGCACCTGACTTCCGTTGGGTGTGGAAAAGGGTTGTCCTGCGTCGTCGAACATCACGCTTTGGAACGTTACAAGCCTTCCAAAGTTGTCTTCGGTCAAAGCATCTAAGCCAATTACCATCGGGGCAACCTTCGAGGCGTCGGGAAAATCGTCTTTAAATATTTTTTCCTTAAAGAGTTCCCAAGGCGCTTGCCCAACAGTGTAAACACCGTCGTTGTTGCGCGAATAGCGATAGCCCAGCTGCGCAAGTCCGCCGTATTTACCCATGTAAAGCCCACGAGTTTCGATAAACACCTTTTGTCCGATACGGAAATCGTTATAGATATTATTCTGGTCGATGGCAACCATCAGTCCTGCTTCGCCATCATCAATAAACATCTGTTTGTACAAGTTTCCCGAAATATCGTTAGCCGTAACAACGCCCATAATGACATCGTTGTCGGTAATCTCGACCAAATCGCTGTTGTATTTGGCTTTGAAATTCTTTATTGATATGGTGCTGTCGCCTGTGTACACAGGTCTTTCTATCGGAGGCGAATCAAACTCCCTGTCAATACAGTTCGCCATAAGCGAACCTGCTAAAAATATTATTCCGTATAATCGGAAACGGTTGTTGAATGTTTTCATCATTAAAAGATTTATCACCTCTCCCCCCAACACCCTCCCCACAAGGGATGTGGAGTAGAGCGTATAAGTTTGGGATATTGTGAGGCATTTTAGTTATTACTGCTTTATTTATTATTTACTCTGTTTCTCATTAGGCTGCTCTCCCCCTCTCCACAAGAGAAAGGAAGAGGTGTGTTAAAATCTTAATCCCATATTAAAAAAGAAAGTTCTTCCCTGCGCATAATAATATTTCGAGGGGAATTTATCGACAACGTAGTTTTCGTAATCAAAACGTCCCTGTTCAAAACCTCCTGTACGGAGCGATGTATTGTCCAAAATATTGCTTACGCTGAAATTGATACTCAAGAAATATCCATTCCTGAAGCGGATTGATTTTCCGATGGAAGCATCAAGCGTTCCGCCCGACGGATATTTTTCCTGTTCAATAATGCTGCGCACTTTCGAATCAAGATCTTCCATATTTTCCGCCGAAACTGCTGTAGCGGCTTCAGTACGTCGGATAGGCGCAAGGTCAACGTAAATACGGTCGAAATAATTGTAGTTTACATCGAAATACCAGTAGCCCTGCATGGCATAGCTTAAGCCGATGCTTGCAGCGGTTTGCGGCGTGCCTCCCACGTAATAGTTTTTAAGATAAACTGTTTCGGTAACAGCAGGCTGACTGCCGTTTTCGTAAGTGGCATATCCGGTAGGACGATTGGCGTAACGGTATTCGGCAATGGTTCCGATGGCTTCGAGTTTGAGCCTTTGCGTAATGTTTACGATTGCGCCAAGTTCAACGCCGCGATGCACTTTTTCCATGTCCGTCATCACATAATTAATATAAGTACGATAGCTGTCGTGATAAAAACTGTTAATTTCGTTTCCGTCGAAAAAGTTGGTTTGGAATACTGAGAAACGTCCCTTTACGGCAGGCATCGAAACTACATAGCCAACATCGGCTGAAGCCACACGCTCGTTGCCAAGTTCGGGCACGGCATCGTCTTTGATGCGAGCTGAGAGATAGGCGTTCCAAGGAAGTGGAGCACGTGTTTCGTACAGCACGTTTGCGGTAATAAAATGGCGACCTGTGATTTTGTACGTCAAACCGCCCTTAATTGCTTGATTCACGAAAGTATAAAGTTTGCCTTTGCCAAAAGAGTTTTCGGGTGCGCGTCCGTTCTTCATGTGTCCTTCGCGTTGAAACTCGGTATAGGCAATTTTGAAAGCATAATAAAAGTCGGCTTTCGAAAAAAAGAAACGGTCTTGCAGCCAAAAGTCGGCATTATTCACAAGGATATCGTAATCGTAACCAAAGCGGTCGCCTTTGGTTACCTTGCGGTTGGGATTGTTCAGGTTGTTTTGCGAAACATCGCTGTTGCCTTGAAAATCGCGCTCGGCAAACTGATCTTTGTCCATCCAATACTCGCCGCCAAGCAGGTCGTTAACGGTTTTGTAGTTCATGCCTTTCGACATTTTGGCTTCAACGCCAAAGTCGAGGGTTTGCCAGTCGCTAACCTGATGCGTAAAGGTAGAATTAAAAGCCGTTTCGAGCAGATTGCTGTGCCGTTCTTCAAGAATATAACGGGCACTTTCGCCGTTGTTGCGTCCATCGTAGTTTACGCGGTACATTCTGTCCCAGTCTATCTGATTCACCGTGCGGTCGGTTTTCCACTTATCCGCATAAAGCGTTTTAATTTCGCTTTCGCGATGATAGCTGGGCAGGTACTTGTAGTAGTCGGGACGCGGGTCTGCCGAGTTGTACCAGTTCAGCGCCGTTGTTCCGTAGAGGTTATAACGCACACCAACGCCGGTTGTGAGTTTCAAGTGATCATTGATTTGCCAGCGGTGCGAAAGCACAGCGGCAGGGTCATTCGACGTAACTACGCGGGCATTACGCTTTACGCCGTTCTGGTAGCCCCAGTTGGGATTGTAGCGCGTGGTACCGAGCAAGTCGTAAATTTCCTGATACGACGCCGCACTTTGAGCCCTTTGCGTGGGTGCGCCAAGAGTTGTAAACGAAATGCTGTGCTGACGGCGGGATCCAAACACTTTTTCGATGGCAAGGAGATAGCCTTTGCTATCGTAAAACGTTCCGTCGAAATAACCTTCGTCAGCCCAGCGGTAACCAACCGACGCAGTAACGGCAAATCCGTTTTCCATCAAGCCGGTGGAGTAAGTTGCCATGCCACGAAGTTTGTAGCTGCGGTTGGTAGCCGATGCGGTAGTCTTGCCGCCTCTGCCGTAGCTTGCGGCGCGTGTGTCGATGCTTGTAATGCCGCCCAAATCGCCAAAACCGAACACCGAAGGCGCGGTATGAATTGAGATGTCCTTGTTACGCGTGGCATCGTTCAATCCACCAAGCATCGAATAGTTGTAACGTCCGCGAATTTGGTCATTAAAGTTTACGCCATTAATATAAGTATGGCTGTATTCGCTGTCGAATCCGCGTACATTAAAGCGCACGGCTCCGAATTTGAACGCCGATTCCGACAGATACACGTCGCTCGACATTGACATCATAGAAATAATATTTTGCGATGCAAAATCGGAATCGTCTTCGCTGTCGAGCATCATGGTGGGGACGTCGAATTCCTCCATATTCGAGAGCATATTGAGTTCGATAAATCCCAAATTGGTAGTTTGTGCGCTTTCGACCGCGAAGTTGAGCATACGGTCTTCATATCCGTCCTTCGAAAGCGTGAGCAGGTAGTCGTTACCGACAGGCAGTTCAATCGCAAACGAGCCGTCGTACACTGTCGACAACTGGTGCAACTCTCCCGAAATGGTAACGGTAACATCGGCGACAGGATTTTCGGTCATTGTTTCAACAACTTTTCCCGAAACTGTTCCCGTTTGAGCCCAAGCATTTGCCGAAAGGCAGATAGAGAATAAAATGATGTTTAAAATATGCTTCATAATCAGCAGATTTATTGAAATAATGTGGTCAAAATTTGACGCTGCAAATATCAGAAATAATGTATTACTTTTCAGTTAAGAATGTGTTAAATAACGTAAAAATAAAAAGGTAACATAAAAATATAATAGTTTGTCTTGCACTATATATACATTCCGTCCCTGACAGGACGGTGATAGACAAAATTGCTATAAAATATCTGTGGTAGTGTAACGCCTCCTTACAAATTTATAAACATGCAGGTACAAAAACAGTAAAAGGCAACGTCGAAAATTTATTTAGATGTACATCTTATTAGTGCTTAGATGTACATCTAAATATTGCGTAGATGTAC
>JAITVO010000249.1 GCA_031285765.1 Cytophagaceae bacterium
AGCTGTCAGGGGACGCCTCTACATGCTTCTGCAAGGCTTCCATGTCGATTTTGGTGTCCGGTTTGTTGTGGTGAAGTTTGGGCTCTATCCGGTTTTTCCATTGGAACAGAGTACGGATCGGAACGCCAAACCGTTCACCGGTCTGACGAAAGGTAAGAGAATTCCTCTCTTTTATTTTAAATACGTACCTGCGAAAATCTAACGAATAACTCATGCGCAAAGATAGGTAATTTTATTGAGAGTTAGCTATAATAGTCGAATCAGGCATTATTTGGCGAGATTTAAGAGAAAAACAAAATGTTATAACAAGTTTGAATATATGATAATAAAATCTTTAAACTTATTAATGGTGAAACTTAATAATACGGTGATATATTAAATTAACAATGCCATATTTTTTTGTGTGAACACAACCTAACTGAAATGGCGGCATAGATAAAAGAAAGCTGCCTTGTGGAACAGCCTCATGTCATTTTATGCAGGCAACGCTTTGCTCGTTTGCAGTTACGGAATGTTTCAAACCATTGTGTAACATGAGTTCCCTTGTTAAAACGAATTCCCGATATTTAAATGAAACTGCCATTTTGTATCCTTATCGAAAACGGGACGGGCAAAGTCGATTCCGATGGGACCTATCGGCGTGGAAAACCGCAAGCCTGCGCCTGCCGAAAAACGCAGCTCATTGAATCGGAAATAGTTAGAGCGCAGCCACACATTTCCTATATCGCTGAAAACAACAAGGCTCAACGGTCCGTAAATCTTGATGCGCGGCTCCACGCTTATTTCAACCAAACTGTTGCCGCCTGCGGGCGGAGTTCCAAACAACAGAGGATGCGACGCAGGCGTCAGCTGATGACGCGACCATCCGCGCACCGAGTGGCTGCCGCCTGCGTAAAAGCGTTCTTCAACGGGAATGAAATCGTTTCCCTTAACTGCCGTTACCGAACCTATTTTGAACTTCGACGACACAGTAATTGCGTAAGTGAGGTGTTGATAATTCTTTATTTCCGCAATATATTTGTAAAAAGGGTATTCGCCGCTGAAAGCAAGGCTGTTCAGTTTTGTATTGAGAGACATCGTCCAGCCTGACGTCGGCTCGAACTGTGGCGTAGCGCTGTTGAAAACAAAACCTGCTGCGATGCCGCTTTTCGAGTAGTTTTCGGGCTGCGGCGACAGTTCAAACCGAAGGTCGCTTATCGACGATGCATCCAAGTCAATCTGTTCGTAATAAGGATTCAACGAGCCACTCATATACTTTGTAAACTTCTGCGCAAGCACCACATTTACACCGTAATTCAGCAGTCCGTAGCTTGACTCTTTTTGCCGTTTTACGAAAGGCGACAGCGACAGTGTTGAATTGGGACCAAAAACAGCAGGCTGCATAAGTGTGGCTTCTACGCGATATGGTTCCAACGCCGAATGTTTTGCATAAATAGTCAGCCGCCGTGCACCGCCCGGAAAATTAAGGATGGTGAAGTCGATAAATCCGCGAATCTGGTCTTCGCGTCCGTAGCCGATCCCGACGCGGGTTGCGGTTCGAGGGGCTTCGTTCAGCGTTATCCTTAAGGGAATGGTATCGGTTTGTTCGCGCGCTATTTGCGCTTTCACAGTGGCAATGCGAAATGTACCCAGCTGATAAATCTGCTGCTGTGATACATTCAGCTTTTCGCGACTGTAAACATCGCCTCGCTTGAGCGCCACCTGTTTTCGGATGATTCTTTCGGGCGTTCGCTTCTGTCCTTCTACCATAACATCGCCAAAATAGCCGAGCGTACCGCGTTGCGTTTCCCACACAATGGCAGCTGTTTTGCGTGCGGTATTGACCGATATACGCGGCGTGGCGTGGGCATAAGGATAACCACGGTTAATAAGGTTTTGCTGAATATTTTCCTTGTCATTCCACACCAATTCATCGCGAAAGCGTACGCCTTTCCGTGCCGTTATCACGTCTTTGTGTTTTTCTGCAATGTCGCTGTAAAAACCTTCGATAACCTCATCATGTTTCATAAAAATAACATCAACGGAATCAATCAGAACAGGCTGATTCTCGGTGATGACAAAGGTTATCTCAACTTTCTGTTTCCGTCCTCTGGTTTTAATAACGGGCTTGCCAATTTGCACGTCAAGAAAGCCTTCGCTTCGGTAAAAATGAATCAATTCGGCAACATTCATTTCGTAAGATTTTTCGGAATAGTAGGTAACCTTTTTGCCGAACACCTTTTGTCCAACCCACGTTGACGCCGAGAATGAAATTTTATCTTTCAGTTCGCTGCTCTTAAACTCTTTGTTACCCTCAAAGCGTATTTTGCGCACCTGACTGTTATCGGCGGCAAAAGCGTGGAGGGAAAGCATTGCGAGCAGTATCGTAAAAAGCAGGGGACAGCCGCTTATGCCAAGCCCACCCCAAAGGCTGGAGCGATAATTATGTCGATTGAAAAAGAAATAATACATAACATTAATTCGCAATTACTTTCATCCTGCCGGACACTTGTATATCTTCCTATGAGTGTTATTCTGTGTGGAGAAATATCAAAACTAAAAGATTAAACACGCTCTGCTTTTACCGGAGTTCAAAGGTAAAAGAAAAAAACACATATACATACAGGAAACTTCTAAAAACTGCTTTTTCTTCGTCACACTCATTCGACAAAATGCTAATTTACTTTATTTTATTTCAGCCGTAAGCCTCAAAAAATCTAATTTTTAGAAGTTCCCTATAGATGAATGTACTTTCAATAAATAATTTAACTTTTGCAGCTAAATGCGGAAATGTTTTCGTGTGAATTTTAGTACATGACAAAAATTTCCAAATACTTATGTGCAACTTTAAATTGAAAAATATTTGCAAGGTTGTGAACATCGCAAAAACACTGCGCAACATGAATGAGGTGTTATTCTTATTGGTACAAAATGGAAAAACAATCAACAATGCACTCATTATTAATATCTAATAAGTACCCAACATAAATTAATTGATACAATCTTTTACCACAAAGTTCACAAAGAACACACAAGGCTCACAAAGACATAGTGTCCTTTGCGAACAGCTTTGTGCTCCTTGTGGTTTACTTTTAGTGTAAATTAATTTTTGCTGGGTACTTAGAGCAATTATTCGCTACATCAACAAAGTTTTTTATAAGATTCATCATGCAAAATAAATATGAAAAATATTTTTCTTACCTTTGCCCTCAAAAATATAACTCTATTATATAATAGTTGCGTATTTATGTCGTTATAATGTATTAAAACTTTTACTGATGGCAAATATATTCAGTTTTCTGTTCGGAGGCGGCAGGTTTGCATCCACCGAAAAATACGAAAAATCATTGAAACGGGAAAAAGAAAGTTACATCCGCTTTACGAATGATGCATCTTCTGAACACCTGCTTCGGTACAACGAATTAGACAAACTGGTTCATTCCGGTGAATTTAAGACGAAGGTCAACAATCTGAAAAAAGAAAAACAGTACAAAAAGTCGGTAGAACGGAATTTATTTGACGAGTATGTTAGGCTTCAGAAAGACCGTGAAATTAAATGGTATTTTGAAGCGCTTAAACAAAAGAATTTTAAAACATTTGAGGAGTGGACGCTTACTTTCGAAGATGATTTTGAAACCTCATTGCTCAATGCCAATAAGTGGATGACTGGCTACTACTGGGGCAAAGCTTTGATGAATGATAATTACGTACTTGCAGGAGAAAAACAGTATTTTAAAGATTATAATATTTCGGTTCAGAACAGTATTCTGCGATTGACCACCCAGAAAGATACTGTAAGAGGTAAATCGTGGAATCCAGCCATTGGTTTCCTCGAAAAGGAATTTGAATACTCGTCTGCGCTGATAAGTACGGGACAAAGTTTTCGGCAAAAATATGGACGCTTTGAAGCAAAGGTGCGATTCAACAAAAATTATCCTGTAGTGAATGCATTTTGGATGCTGGGCGAAAAAATGACGCCGCAAATTGACATCTTTAAATCAACCAACCCCAAAGGTAAATCAGTTGAAAGCGGCATCCATACAATGGATTCGAAAAATAAGGTTTTGCATCTCCTCAAAAACATATCAGGAACCAAGTTTGGAGGCCATTTCTATATCTATTCACTCGAATGGACATCCGATTTATTGGTTTGGAAAATAAACGGAACCGAAGTTCATCGCGAAACGAAAAACATTCCGAATGAACCGATGTATCTGACATTTTGCACCACATTGCCCGAAAATCCAAACAGTGGACAAATTCCTGCTTATATGGAAATTGATTGGGTGCGATGCTACCAAAAGGCTTAACAAACTACCAAAACGATGAGGCTGTTCAAAAGTATTTTTGAACGCGGATGGCGCAAACAACACAGATTATCACGGATGCTTTTATGAGTGATATATATAAAATAAGAACCCGTATTCTACGGCATCTTATTAATAATAAGAACAGTTGCCCTTTTTGTGGACAACTGTTCTTATACTTTTTAAAAAATCGTAATCACACCAATAGCTCCCCCTACCCTACGCTTCCTTCTAAACTTATCTGCAAAAGTTTTTGAGCTTCAACGGCAAATTCCATCGGCAACTGGTTGATAACCTCTTTCACGTATCCATTTACAATCAGTCCGATGGCAGTTTCGGTTGAAATACCGCGCTGATTGCAGTAAAATATCTGGTCTTCGCCAATTTTCGACGTGGTGGCTTCGTGTTCCACTTCTGCCGAATTGTTGTTCACTTCCAAATAGGGGAACGTGTGAGCGCCACACTGGTCGCTCAGCAGCAGCGAATCGCACTGCGAAAAATTGCGGGCATTGTCGGCATTTGGAACTACTTTTACCAAGCCGCGATAACTATTCTGACTTTTACCAGCCGATATTCCTTTTGAAACAATCAAACTTCGAGTGTTTTTACCGATGTGAATCATTTTTGTACCCGTATCCGCCTGCTGGTAATTGTTGGTCAAAGCCACCGAATAAAACTCGCCTGTTGAATGGTCGCCTTTCAAAATACAGCTCGGATATTTCCACGTGATTGCCGAGCCTGTTTCGACCTGCGTCCACGATATTTTTGAATAATCGCCCTTGCAGATGCCGCGCTTGGTTACGAAATTGTAAATTCCACCTTTCCCGTTTTTATCGCCCGGATACCAGTTTTGGACGGTTGAATATTTTACTTCGGCACGATCGAGTACAACGATTTCGACAATGGCGGCATGAAGCTGATTTTCGTCGCGCATTGGAGCCGTGCAGCCTTCGAGATAGCTCACGTAGCTGCCTTCGTCGGCAACAATCAGCGTGCGCTCAAACTGACCCGTATTGCGGGCGTTGATGCGAAAATAGGTGGAAAGCTCCATCGGACAGCGAACGTCTTTGGGGATATAGACAAACGAGCCGTCGCTGAAAACCGCCGAATTAAGTGCAGCATAAAAATTATCGCTCGACGGCACCACCGAGCCAAGATACTTCTTTACCAAATCGGGATACTCGCGGACGGCTTCGGAAATACTGCAAAAAATAATACCGTGTTCAGCCAGCGTTTCGCGATAAGTGGTTTTCACCGAAATGCTGTCCATTACCGCATCCACCGCAACACCAGCCAAATGTTTCTGCTCGTCGAGCGGAATGCCAAGTTTATTGAAAGTCGATTTCAATTCGGCATCCACCTCGTCCAGACTCGCAAGTTCGGGTTTCTTTTTGGGCGCAGCATAATAAATAATATCCTGAAAGTCGATAGGCGGAATATTCAGATGTGCCCATTCGGGCTGCTTCATTTTCAACCATTTATTAAACGCATCAAGGCGAAACTGAAGCATAAATTCGGGTTCGTTTTTCCGCTTCGAAATTTCCCGAATCGTATCCTCGTCCAATCCTTTGGGGAGCATTTCCATTTCGATGTCGGTATAAAAGCCGTATTTATACTCGCCCGACGTAGCGTCTTCTAATATTTTGTCCTGTTCATCACTCATAATCAATTGATGCAAAAAACGGCTGCTGCGGTTTATTGTAACAACCGTGCGGTTTCTGTTTTGAGGCGACAAATGTACGAAATTATTATCTTATTCACTGATGTTACGCAATTCATTTTTTTTGAGAGCCTTTGGTTTGGCGATTTAGGCGATTTAACAGACAGGTTAAATTTAGCAGCCTCCTTTAAAAACGATTGTAAATATACATACTTACTCATGTTACGCAAAACAGCCCTGAAAGGGCTTCATATTCATAACCGCAAGCGAGCGGAGCGTTACCTGCGGAAAATGACGTTCGTATCTCCCTGCCCGCAAGGGCAGAACAGATGTGAAAGTACAGGTTCTGCGCTTGCGGGCAGCTGTGCTGTTGGTTGTTTTCCGTAAGCTGCGCTGGGCGGGCAAACCCCGCCCCTACATTTGCATACGGTTATGAAGATTCAGCCTTTTCAAGGCTATCAAAAGTAATACTGCGTAACATGAGATACTTACCATTTTCTTACTATATCTCAATATTTGAGCAAATATTCTGCTGTGGGAATTTTCATCGGCGTGTATTTGCAGGGTGGGAAATAAATTACGAAACCGAAACATCAAAACCGGATTATACAGCTTTACCGGCACATTGTGCGCAATGCCCCTATAGGATTAAAATCAAACGTATTTTATCCATTTCTAAAGAAACAGCATCTATTTCTAAAGAAATAGCATCCGTTTCCATAGAAATGACAAAACACATTACCTGTACGGATAGAACGAACGAGGCAATAGACTTGCCCGAACAGTGTTTAAAATCCTTGCAGAATCAGTTTTTTTGCTTTTCGGATTGAAAATATTATATTTGCCCGGAAATTATGTATATATATAAAGTATGAACAATGAAATACAGCGTGTCATTCAAAAAAAGAGCACGGTTAGGCATGGATTACTTTGAACGGTTTACAGGATTAAAAAAATAAATTGCAGGAATATGTATAGTACATTTGATACAGGCTCGGATGCAGCTGGATTTCGGCTGCAATACATGGAAATTTACAATTGGGGAACTTTTAATAAAAAGGTGTTCCGAATAAATCCGCTGGGCAACAATTCGCTGCTCACAGGCGCTAATGCTTCGGGAAAAAGTACACTGGTTGATGCGCTGCTCACGCTGCTTGTTCCGCTGAAAAAGGACATATTTTACAATCAGTCGTCGGGCGTGGGCAAAAAAGGCGACCGTACCGACGCAACTTATGTGCTCGGACATTACGGCAATCAGCAGGAAGAAGGCGTTGCAAGCACAACCTCTTTGCGATTACGTGATAAAAAAACATATTCGGTAATTTTGGCTTCGTTTGCCA
The DNA here is from genome assembly GCA_031285765.1 of Cytophagaceae bacterium. Lineage (GTDB taxonomy): Bacteria > Bacteroidota > Bacteroidia > Bacteroidales > Marinilabiliaceae > WRMI01. The sequence goes on from JAITVO010000249.1 coordinate 7,287, forward strand.
ATACCGAACAAAAAATAATTACACTGTTTCAGGTGCGATGGTTTGCAAACGACGAACTGAAAACTGTTTTCGGAATTTCGCGCGAGCCGCTCGAAATACGAACAGATTTTTTCAATTTCGACAGCAAAGGCGTATGGAAAAAAGTGCTGGAACAAAAATACAACGCCAATTCGACCAAAAAACGAATAGAATTTTGTAACGGTCCCACAGAATACGGCGAAAAAATAGTTGTACTGCTGGGTATGAGAGAGAAAAAAGCGTTAAGTCTTTTCAATCAAATTGTGGGCGTAAAAGTGCTGAGCGATTTGGACGATTTTATCCGCACCAATATGCTCGAAGAGAAAGATGCCGAAAATGAATATGTTGATTTAATCCGAAATTTTGACGAATTGATGAGTGCCAAAATCAATATCGACAAAACAAAAGAACAAATTGTACAGCTGGAGCCGATTGACGAAATTGCAAATGTACTTTTTGATATTCAAAAAGAGTTGGACGAATTGCAGCAGTTGAAAGAGATGGCGGTTTACTGGTTTACAAAAAAGAAAGTGGAGCTTGCACAAAAAGAACTTGAAAAAAGCGCTGCCCGATTGGAGTTTCTTAACGAAGAACTTGAAAAACTGAAACAGCGCGAAAAAGAGTTAAAAGACAGAGAAACCGATTTAACCGTTCAGATAAAAACCGACACGGTTGGCAATCGAATTGAGAAATTAAAAACCGAAATCAGGAGTCTTGAAAAAAACAGAGGCAGCAGGCTCGAAAAATTGGAAACATACAATCAAATTGCGCTGAAAGTTGGATTTGCCGAAAATCCAAACGAAGACGCATTTATTGAAAATCGCGAAGACGCAAATACGAAAAAAAATGAATTTGCAATCCTGCGCGAAAACAAAGCCGAAGAGCTGCGACAGGGAAAAAACAGAGGCGATGAAATTCAGCGTAAAATTGACGCAAATATTGAAACAATTCAATCGTTGCAAAAATATAAAAACAATATTATTGGCAGAGAAGCCGAAATCAGAGAAGAAATTTTACGCGCAACAGGCGCAACAGCCGATGAAATTCCGTTTATCGGCGAACTGATACGAGTGAAAGACGATGAACGCACGTGGGAACTCTCCATCGAAAAAATTCTTCATACGTTAGCCATGCGGCTGATTGTTCCCGACGAATACTATGCAAAAGTGAACGAATACGTGAATACGAACAATCTGCGAGGTCGCATCGTATATCAGCGTTATCGGGAGTTTAACACATCAAGAACACGCGATTACGGCGAAAAGCAGCCAAACAGCCTGCTCAACAAAATTGAGTTTAAACCCAATAATATTTATGCCGACTGGCTCGAAGATATTATATACCATCAGTATAACTATGCCTGTGTAAACAATTTGCACGAATTTAATCATTACGACGAAAGAGCCGTAACCAAAGAAGGTTTGATAAAATCGACACGAGGCAGGCATGAAAAAGACGACCGTCCGCACGTCATGCGGCAGGAAAATTATGTGCTGGGATGGAGCAATCAGGGAAAAATAAGGCTGGTTCAGGTTGAAGTACGCAAGTTGCAGGAAGAACAGCAGGAGGCAATCAAACAAATCCGTATCATCGAAAAATCGATAAAAGAAACCGATGCTTTAAAGGACGATTTCTTTAAATTAGTTGAAACTTACACCCGCTATGACGACATTGACTGGCAATCGTACGCCAAAACCATTCAGGAGAAGGTGGAGGAAAAAACAAAGCTGGAAGTTGCCAACGATATTATTCATGAACTTCAGAAACAGTTGGAAAAGGTTCAGGCCGATTTGGAACAGCTGTCGGGAAGCGATATTGCAAACAAAAGCAGAGAAATTTTCCAGACCGAAGAGAAAATCAGAAATACAGAAGAAAAATGTGCGGAAAATAGCCAGATACTTGAGCAGTTGGGCGAAATTGATGTTACGCTGTTTGAAAGTGAAAACGTCGAACTTCAAAACATTTCGTATCAAAATATTGCGAAAACCGAAAAGGAATTTCAGGTAAGGAACATTGAAAAAATTAAAACGCAAACCGAAATTAAAACCGAACACGAGCGCAAAGCGGCGCACCTTATCAACAGTTTTAAAAATCCGCCGCAGGAAATTACTGACAGGTTTCACGACTGGCGTTCCGACGTAAATCACCTGCCCGACTCCGAGCATCTGGAACTGATTGCCGAATATCAATCGTATTACACAAAGCTGAAAGACGAAGATTTGGTGCGGTTTGAAAAGAAGTTCAACGAATATCTTCGCGAAACAATTACCAATAAAGTAAGCGCTTTCCGAATGTTTTTTGTGAACTGGGAAGATTCAATCAAAAAAGCAATTAAAGATTTGAACGATTCGCTGAAAAGCATTGACTTTAATCACACGCCAACCACCTACATTCAACTTGTTGCTACGCGAATGCTGGGCGACGAGGCAACCGATTTCCGCAATTTGCTCAACAGTGCAATCCCCAAACTGAACGATACCGACGCAACGATTGAAGGGCGAAAAGAACATTTTGAAAACCACATTGAGCCGCTTATCGAAAAACTGAAAACCGAGCAGTGGCGCAAAAAAGTGATGGAAGTTCGTGCGTGGTTTACCTACAAAGCCGAAGAATTTTACAAGGAAACCGAAACCAAAAAGCAAACATACGAAAGCATGGGACAGCTTTCGGGCGGCGAAAAGGCGCAACTCACCTACACCATTCTTGGATCGGCAATCGCCTATCAGTTTGGCTTGACTAACGACGGGGTTCAATCCAACTCGTTCCGATTTATTGCCATCGACGAGGCATTCAAATCGCAGGACGAGGACAAGGCGCGTTATTTGCTCTCGCTTTGCAAACAGTTGCAGTTGCAGTTGCTGGTTGTTACGCCCAGCGACAATATTCACATTGTGCAGGACGATATTTCAATCGTTCATTACGTTGAGCGAAGCCGGAATGAATCAATCCTCCGCGACTTACCCATAGAACAGTTTACAGAAGAGCGCGAGAAGTTTATGAACGGGTGAAAATAAATATATTCGCAAACAGAATTGATTTGCGAATAAAAGCAAAAAGGGGATTAATCCCCTTGTCAATAAATAAAACTGAACAGTTAAAACTC
>JAITVO010000257.1 GCA_031285765.1 Cytophagaceae bacterium
CCACGGCGAAGTGTTGCCAGTGCCCGAAGCATAATCGGGCATGGCGCCACTTCCGGTAATCGTAAGTGTACCGTCTGCAAGTTCCCAGTGAAGAGAACCCGTGTCGCCGCTTTGCGCAAAAGCAGCATTCATTGCGGCACACAGCATGACGCCGCAAAGTAAAAATGTGAACTTCTTCATAAAAAAATAGATGATTACATTATTATTAAAAAACACAATTCCTCTTTTTGAAAAAATATTATTTTCTCATCAATACCGGTATATTACGGCAGCCAAAATATTCCTGCGGAAAGCCTCTCTGCTCCTTCGTTCAAAAACGTATATACGTTTCAGGTAAAATGTATATACATTTTGCTCGAAATGTATATACGTTTTTGGCAAACGGTTTATACCTTTTCAAACTTGCGGATTATTGGGCATTTCTATAAGGCTAAAGTCAGGACAGAAAATTACTGCACACTGTTACTGTGCTTTGTATTTTATCCGCTGTTTTTTCATAATTCGAGGCAAATGTAGCAGTTTATTCTATTCATACCCCTACCTTATAGTATTTTGTGTTGTTTAACGCAAATTTAACGCAACATCTCAAATAGTTATACATTAGACTTTTTCGGAAAATCCATGCAGATGTTTCGGCTTTTCTTTATGCAGGCATGGGCGGCACTGTGCTTAACCCGTTTTTTGGCGCAGAAACTACAGATGTGGTTGCGCAACAGCTGGGACAGAACTGATTTAAATACCGAATATGTAAAAATCGACATGGAACAATTGCAAAGATACTCTCTGAACATCCACATGAATTATTATTGTGGAAAAAAAACTGAAAAATAGTAATCACTCCGCCTTTTAATCAAAAAAAATAATCCGTCGATGGGTTTTATCCCGATAATTATTTCTATCTTTGCCTGCCAATTTAGTAAAATTATAAATTAAACAAGTATGTCTAAAATAGAAAACTTTAATTTCGCCGGTAAAAAGGCGATTGTGCGTGTTGATTTTAATGTTCCGTTGAACGAAAAATTTGAAATTACGGATGATACACGTATCCGCGCTGCCGTTCCTACCATTAAAAAAATATTGAACGACGGAGGTTCGGCAATCATTATGTCGCACTTGGGACGTCCCGACGGAGTGGTGAATCCCGACTTTTCGCTTCGACATATCCAGTCGCATCTGGCAAAGGTGTTGGGTGTGGATGTGAAATTTGTCGATAATTGCGTGGGCGCCGACGTAAAAGCTGCCGCCGCTGCGCTGAATCCCGGAGAGGTATTGCTGTTGGAAAACCTCCGTTTCCATCTCGAAGAAGAAGGGAAACCAAAGTTACCCAAAGATGCAGCGGACGATGTTAAAAAGGCTGCTAAAGCCGATATTAAAGAGAAACAGAAAACATTTGCAAAAGAGCTGGCAAGTCTTGCCGATGTTTATGTAAATGATGCCTTCGGAACTGCGCACCGCGCTCATGCTTCAACCGCTATTATTGCCGACTACTGCACGGGCGACAGCAAAATGTTCGGTTTTCTTATCGAAAGCGAACTGAGCAGCCTCGAAAAAGTGTTGCACAATCCCCAGCGCCCATTCACTGCAATTATGGGCGGCGCCAAAGTATCGTCGAAAATTACGATTATCGAAAATCTTTTGGATAAGGTGGACAACCTGATACTTGGTGGAGGCATGACTTATACCTTTATTAAAGCGCATGGCGGCGAAGTGGGCAGTTCTATTTGTGAACCCGAATTTCTTGATTTGGCTTTGAAGATTGAAGCAAAGGCGAAAGAAAAAGGCGTTAAACTTTATTTAGCTGCCGATGTTGTTGCTGCCGATGATTTCAAAAACGACGCCAACACCAAAGTAACACCTTCCAACGCAATTCCTGTAGGATGGCAGGGTCTGGATGCAGGCCCCGAATCGGTTAAAACTTTTACTGAAGTGATTGAAGATTCGGCTACAATACTTTGGAACGGACCGGTCGGTGTTTTTGAGATGGAAAACTTTGCTAAAGGCTCAATAGCTGTTGCCAATGCTATTGTGGCTGCTACTGACAAGGGCGCATTTTCACTTATTGGCGGAGGCGATTCGGTTGCTGCCATCAACCAGTTCGGACTTGCCGACAAAGTATCATACATTTCGACTGCCGGCGGCGCTCTGCTCGAATACCTCGAAGGTAAAACTCTGCCCGGTATTAAAGCAATACAAGGATAGAATGGAGAATTGAGAGTTGAGGGTGAGGAATAACCTCAGCTCTCAATTCTCTTAATTTTTAATTCTTTTGCCGGTGTCGGAAAATATAGAAAAGCGTCCGGATAAAACAACTGTACTGATTCCGGTTTTTAACGTTGAAACCATCGACGTTACGTTTTTTTATGCCTTGCCGATGGCAACGGTTTTCGATGCTACGCTTACCTTTCTTTTTATGGGCGACGACTTTGCCTTTAGCATCTTTACAAGCGAAGTAGGTAAAAAGAGTCCCGAATTGATTGAAAACGGAGCCGTAAAAATGATTCACTATTCGTTGTCGTTTGTGCACATGCCTGTAATAGAGAAAAACAGCGAGGACGAAGAAGCCATCATGGTAATTTTTCCGCAGATGCCAACTGGCAAGCATCCTTTTGTGCAGGAACTTAAATTTCTGATACGTGCCAAAAAATTGAGACTGCCCTATATGATTATTCATCGCAACTACCTGAACGAAGCATGGCAGCCCGAAACAGTAATCATTCCTGTAGGATTTCGGCATACCGACAAAGAAACGGCTGTATGGGCATCGTATTTTGCACGGTTCAATCGAAGCAAAATCGTTATTCTCATCGCAAACGAAAACGATGCAGTAGCCCGTCGCGACACGCAACTGAATGTCCGATTTATGCTCAACCTTTTCGCCAAATTTAAAATCGTTCCACAACTCGTCAGTACAAAATCAAGTTCCGGTAAACTGTACGACGAAGCCGTTGCAGTTGCTGCTCAAATAAAAAATTCCCTGCTGCTGATTACCTCTACAAAGCATTATGGAATTGAGCATTTTATACTCGGACCTATGGAACTGCGAACTATCAAGAACAGTGCAAACGTCCCCGTTTTGTGCGTAAATCCCCGCAAAGACCTTTACGTGTTGTGTAAATAACTGATGTTACGCATTCATTGGCTTATGCCGATTTTCAATTCAAGGCTGTTTTTGCGCAGCATCAGTTGCTTATGCTTGATGTCTATCTATTTATTATGCAAAATATAATATTTTAGAGCCGCCATGATATGTTTGTACTCCCCCGATACGTCACTGCGGTCGTAAAATGTGCATTTGTACTCCCTCGATACGTCACTGCGGTTGTAAAATGTGTATTTGCACTCCCCCGATATAGCATTGCGGTTATATTTTCAATTTAAGCCAGTGCGTAACATGTGTAAATAATAATAATGTTGCCGTCGGCTTCAGTCAAAGTTACCATGAATTATAAACAAACAAGGGGGCATGCCCCCTTGTTTATATAAAATACGCCCCTTGTTTTAACTGTTTAGAATATATACCGCAATCCAAACTGCATTTGCCATACGGTGGTAGTGGTGCGGTCTTCGTAGGCGGTGGTCATGTAGCTGGCAGGGTCGTTGCGGTCTGTTGTGTACATGTACACCTTTCCGTCCTGATTGTAGCCAAGTGGCGTAACCTGTGCAAACGAGCCGCCGAGATACTGCTTGTTTACGCCCCATTTGCTGTTCAGCAGGTTGGGCAGGTTGATAATGTCCATGCTCAACTGCAATGTATGCCGCCTGCTGCCTGCCTTAATGTAGAAATCCTGCATAAAGCGGAAGTCCAAACGGTGGTAAAACGGTTCGTAGGCTGCATAGCGTTCGGCATATTCACCGGCGTGTTTCGACAGATAGGGATCCTGCGCTGCAAACTTAACCCATGCCTCGTAGTCGGCATCGCTTGCCCACGGAAGGTCGTCTTTGTTTTTCGGGATATAGATTAAATCGTTGCTTGTTCCGTCGCCGTTGGCGTCGGTTGCATAGATGAACGAAAATGCACGCCCCGTATATCCGTTGTAAAACAGCGAAACGGTTGAGCGGGTATAGTCGTTTTCGCCTGTCTGGTAGTTGATGCCTGCAATAATGCGGTGAGGCGTGTTGTTAAGCGTAAGCCCCACTTCGTCGTCGTTGGGCGAACCCTTTATGTGGCGGTAACGCCATGCCGAATAGGGGTCGGAGCCGTTTTTGCCCGTTACCTCTTCGGCGTAGCTGTAGGTGTAGGCAATGTTTCCGCTCAATCCGTGAAAACTTGGCAGGGTGAGCTGTGCCGAAAGGTTGTAGCCATAGCCCTTGCCGGTGTTTCGCATCACGATTGCATTACCGTAAGTGTCGTTAGCCTTTTCAAACCCTTTGGGACGGCTTTGCCCACCTTCCACCAGAGTGCCTGTTGATTTTACGATGTTGATGTTGTCGAAAATAATGGCATTAATATCTTTGGTGTACATGCCTTCGAGCGTAAGCTGCATGTTGAGGGGCAGCCTGAAGTCGGCGGCAACGCTGCTTCGCAGCACCTGCGGCAGTTTAAAGTCTTTGGCAGCGGCGGCAAGGTTGCCTCCGGGCTGGTTTTCCTGCGGAAAAAATTCGGCAAACGTGGGGTCGGAAAGTAACTCCTGTACATTGGTTTTAAAAGGCAGCATGGCGAGCCACTCCTGCGAAGCGGGGCTGCTGCTGTTGACGTAAAATTTCTGGTACTGGAGCATGCCGCTGTTTTGCGGCTGGTTGGTGAACCATACAAAGGGGATGCGTCCGGTAAAAATGCCCACGCCTCCGCGCAGTTTCACCGTTTTGTTTTCGGTTACATCCCAGTTAAAGCCCACGCGGGGCGAAAAGAGCGGGTTTACAGTTGGCCATTTGCCCAAATCCATGATTTCGCCATCGCGGAAGGGATGCTCTCTGGTAACCGGATTGTCGATTGCGCCCGAAAGGTACATGGGCAGGTCGATGCGAAGCCCGTAGGTGAGTTTGAATGCTTCCGACAGGTGCCATTCGTCCTGCCCGTAGGCTGAAAACTGACCGAAGGTGAGTTCGGGAACGTCGTCGTAGGTGTTGCCGTTAATCGGATAGGCGTAGGCAAAGTTAATGGGATGGTAATCGGCATTAAAGGGTTGGTCGATATAATCGCCGCTTACATGATTCTGAAACGCCTCGAAATCCTTGTAGCGATAGTAGCCTGTTCCCTCGCGCCAGTAGCTGTTACGCACGTACTGGTTTTCGTACGAAATACCGCCTGTTACCGTATGCTTGCCGAGGCTGAACATAATGTTGTCGGTTACAATAAGGGTGTTGTTGTTAATGATGTTTTTGTACGAAAAGGGTTCGTAGCCTGCCGTCATCATTACATTGCCCAAGTCGGGATTGCCATCCATAATATCAACTGTCGGAAAAATATCGCTGCCGGTTTCGCGGGGCTGGTAGTAGTTGGTGTAGGCTACAAGGAAATTGTTGGAGATAACATCGGTAAAGCGGCTGTTGAGTTCGCCCGTTACCGAGTTGACATAGCCCATTGAGCGGTACTGCGAGTTCTCGAACGACATTCCACCGTTGTCGGCATGACGGCTGCGCAGGCTTGGCGATGCGTCGATGGACGAACTTGGGCGGCTTACGCTTCCCAGAGCCGAGTAGTTGTAGCGCAGGGTTGCCTTGTGTTTCTGATTGATGTTCCAGTCTATCTTTGCCAGCAGTTTGCGGCTGTTTTCGTTGTCGCCGCCCCAGTTTTCGTAGCGCCCGGTTTTGTATCCGAACTTGGAGTTCAAAAAGTTTGAAAACTCCTGCAGCTGCGCGCCTGTTACGTTGTTGTTTACGTTGGGCAGGCTTTCGTCCCTGCCTCCGTCGCCGTCGCCTGCCAGCAGGGTGTTGCCGGGCGTAAGGTTGTTTTCGAGTTCGCCGCTTACAAAAAAGAAGAGCTTGTTCTTAATTATTGGTCCGCCCAGCGTAAAGCCATACACCTGACGCTGCGATTCGTTTGAAATCCACGCATAGTCGTTGGCTCTTGAGCCGGTCATGTTCTGGTTGCGGTAGTACATGTATGCCGAACCCTGAAACTTGTTTGTTCCCGACTTGGTAACCACGTTTACGCCTGCGCCCGTAAAGTTGCTCTGCCGCACGTCGTAGGGAGCTATTGCTACCTGCATCTCTTCGATGGCGTCGGCGCTAATGGGGTCGGCGCTTGAGGCGCTCGGACCGGGCATGGGGTTTTCGTTCAGCCCGAAGTTGTTGTTAAAGTTAGCGCCATCAATCGAGATGTTGGTTGCGTAGGCGGGACGTCCGCCAAACGAGCCTGTGCCCGTAGCGTAGGGCGACAATTTGGTGTAATCGCTCAAACTCCGGTTGATTGTTGGCATCATTGCCATTTCGCTTCCGCGAATGTTGGTCATCGAACCTGTTTTTTCGCCTGCAAACTGCGAACCCTGTCCCGAAACCGTAACTTCGCTTAGCGCCTGCGTTGACTCAGTTAGTTGCGCATTCAGCACATACGTTTCGCCTAATTGCAAATAAATGCCAACCCTGTCGTAATCGGCATAACCCAAATAGAGTATTTCAACATGATAAGGTCCGCCCGTTCTCATGCCTTGAATGGCAAATCGTCCGTTATTGTTGGTAACAGCGCCGTACACCGTCCCCGAAGGTTCGTGCGTAGCCTTTACTGCTGCGCCAACAAGCGTTTCGTTTCCATCGGTTACCTGTCCGCTAAGCGACGAGGTTGTAACCTGCGAGTAAACTGCCTGTTTAGCAACAAACAGCATCAGCAAAAATGCTAAAAGTTTTACCTTTTTCATAATGAGCATTAGTTTTATAGTTAGATGAAAAATTCGGTGCAAATATAGAGGATATACATTAAATTGCAGTTAATAAATTGTTAAATTTTTGTTGTATTGCAGATGTCATTCAGACTTTTTCGGAAAATGGATTGACGGCTTTGGCTAAAGCCGTTCACAGTACATTGGTTGCCGCCGGCTAAAGCCCAATGTCGCCAATTTAAGGCAGAATTAATATTGATAATAGCTTTGGTTCCGTCGATTTTCAATTCATACTTGATGATATTGGATATGAGCCTTGTCCAAACAAAGCAAATCACCTGCGTTGCAAACGTCTGTATCAATACGCTCCTATACTTCGTGTATTATAGTCATGTACGTTTGCGCTGTTTATGTGCAGACGTCCGCAATATTTATATGCAGACGCTCGCGTACACCTAACGCAGATGCTCGCAGTAGCAATGCGCAAACGTTCACGTATGGCACCCACGAGCGTCTGCGTTAGATGTACACGAACGTCTGCGATGATGATACACAAGCGTCCGTAGCATAACAGTGTAAGCAGTTGCATTTTACTTGCCTGTAACCTTTGTATGATTAAAATCATACGTGCGGATTTTGATTTTGCAACATTTCGTAGTTTTAAAATATTACATTTGCGGCGTAAAAATATTGACAAAATGAGTAAAACAGATTTCAATACAATTATAGAATTGTTAAAAAGCGAAGTAGTTCCGGCAATAGGATGCACCGAACCTGTAGCAGTAGCGCTTTGCACTGCAAAAGCAAAAGAGATACTGAACGAAACACCCGATAAAATATCGGTTTATTTAAGCGCCAACATCCTTAAAAATGCAATGGGCGTTGGCATACCCGGAACCGGCGGAATGATTGGCTTACCCATTGCCGTTGCGCTGGGCGCGTTAATCGGAAAATCGGAGTATGAGCTACAGGTTTTGAAAGATGTTTCGTCCGAAGCGGTCGAAAAAGGCAAGGCAATGATTGATGCAAAATTGATAGATGTTCATCTGAAAGAAAACATTGACGAAAAACTCTACATTGAAGTAAAATGCTGCGCAGGTAGCAATGAGGCAGTCGCAATTATTGCCGGCAGCCATACCGGATTTGTATATCTGTCCAAAAACAGCGAAATATTGCTCAACAGCATAAATCATTCGTCTGCGCAAAAGGAGGAAAAGAATTGCATACATTTAACGCTCCGCACAGTTTACGATTTTGCGATGACCGCACCAATTGAAGACATCTCGTTTGTTCTCGAATCGGCAAACATCAACAGTGCAGCCGCCGAACAGTCGTTCAAAGCTGACTTTGGACACACATTTGGCAGGTTACTCAACAAACCCGCCGGCAACCGGATTATGGGCGAAAGCATATTCACCGACATTCTGTCCCATACTTCGGCAGCGTGCGATGCCCGTATGGCAGGCGCCCTGATTACCGTTATCAGCAATTCAGGCAGCGGAAATCAGGGAATTGCGGCGTCTTTGCCCGTTGCTGTTTTTGCTCGGAAAAACGGTAATTCGGAGGAGGAACTGATACGCGCACTCACATTAAGCCATTTAACAGTTATACATATCAAACAGTATCTGGGACGACTGTCGGCTTTGTGCGGATGCGTAATTGCGGCAACCGGTTCCAGTTGCGGCATCGTTCATTTGATGGGCGGCGGCTACCGCGAAGTTACTTACGCAGTAAAAAATATGATTGGCAATCTAACAGGCATGATTTGCGACGGCGCTAAACCAAGCTGCTCGTTAAAAGTAGCAAGCGGCGTAGCCACAGCAGTTTTTTCGGCAATGCTGGCAATGGAGCAGAAATATGTAACTTCGGTTGAAGGTATTATCGAAGACGATGTAGATAAAAGCATCCAGAATCTGGTTCGCATAGGAGCTGCCGGTATGCAGGAAACCGACTGTATGATTCTGGATATTATGACACACAAAAGCAGTTGAGAGTGAAGAATTAAGAGTTGGGAATGCTGTGATAAGTTATCAACTCGAAGATGGTATTAATTTACAATAAAAAGCATCACGCATCGTTATAAATGCAAAATAAAAACGAGCTTGTTTTTTTAATAGCCTTATTTTTCGGATATTTGCAGCGATGGATTGGCAAATAATAATATATAACGGTATAAAAGTAGGCTTTTTGGTTTCAGTTCCATTAGGTCCAATTGGCGTTTTGTGTATTCAGCGCACATTGCAGCGTGGACGGCTTTCCGGTTTTATTTCGGGATTGGGCGCTGCTACGTCCGACACGCTCTATGCCATTATTGCAGGATTCAGTCTTTCTTATATTATTGCCTTTATCGAAGCACAGGCATTTTGGCTTCAAATCATAGGAGGGTTGATTTTAATTGTATTGGGGATTCATATTTTTCGTTCCAATCCTGCCGTTCAGTTGCGAAAACAGCGTAGAGGGCAATCAAGTCTGTTGCAGGATTTTATTTCGATGTTTTTTCTCACTATTTCAAATCCATTGACAGTATTTCTTCTTATTGCATTTTTTGCCGGCTTTGGAGTTGTAAATCCCGACAACGGAATCTTCGGGCAGTTGCTACTTCTTTTCGGGGTTTTTGTAGGAGGTTCGCTTTGGTGGCTCACACTCACTTCCATTGTTGGTTTTTTTCGCTCTGCAGTCAATCTCCGGCGGCTGTTTTGGATTAATAAAATTGCCGGACTTGCAATTATTATTTTTGTTGTTGTTGCTTTCTCCGTGTTATTAATACGCAATTATCTGTTAAAATAATCTGGTTCGTCATATTTGATTAAATTGAGAACTATAGTGTCAGAAAATTGGCAAAATTCTTCGTTTACTTAAAACATTATTTAACTAAAGCCGATAATATTCTACTATTGTATTACTTGGCGCAAATTTGCGTTATTTGTATCATCAGCGTTCTTTTTGAACAGTTTTTATTGAGGAGTTCTGCCAACATTCTGTTCCGAACAAGACGGTAATAAATTCACACACGCAAAATACTATATATCTTATGCTTATCATTTGCTTGCAATGTTTATTAGTAATGTTTTGTGTTTTTTTACTCGTTAAAAATTGCAGGTACAGTTAAAATAACTACTTTTGCGGCGTATTAGAAAAAAACTGCGGGGTGTAGCTCAGTCCGGTTTAGAGTACGCGTCTGGGGGGCGTGGGGTCGGAAGTTCGAATCTTCTCACCCCGACAGTTGAAAATAAAGGAGTTAAGATTGTTGTCTTAACTCCTTTTTATTTTTGCTACAAGTTTGGTATTTAATAGAACTTATGGGGCTCATATTACGCAAAATATGTATCAGACCTCTTCGAAAAATAGATTGATTGTTACCTATCAAATTAATTTTGACTAAAGCCGTTCATCGCACATCTCCCATCTGTCA
>JAITVO010000306.1 GCA_031285765.1 Cytophagaceae bacterium
TTTAAATGATGTTTTTCCGCTTTCATATACGTTATACCAATGCTAACGGCAACTTTAGAATGGATGCGCGTCTTGTGAACTTTAAATATCATGCAGCTTAATTATGTGGACTTACTTAAACGCTGAATAATTACTATAGGCACATAATTGCCTATTATCAAATATTTAAGCAGGCAGATGGCTATCCATTCGGCATAATTTTACATCACTTTTCTTATCGGGCTGTTGCCTGATAAAGCACGGATTAACAAGTTTCAGTTCAAAATCATTCTCAAGCGCATGGCACACTGGTATACAGCAAATAATGATAGTTTTTCCATACTATTTCACCAACATCGTCAGATATGAGCAAATCGCGAAGAGATTCGAGTTCATTAGCTAAAATTCCGAATTTATGCTGAATTTTATCGACATTGTCACTCTAAATACAGATAAAGACACTATCTTTGTGCGCACCAAGACTGCATACTTTTCTCATTGGTTAATAAATCTTGTGGCAAAGACCACGCTAAACACTGGAATATGTGAGCCGCACAACGGTTCCGCTACGCCCACAAAGATAAGGGTGGTCTTGTTTTTTTATTCAACTGGCATAAATATAGAAGATTTTATGTAAGTTTGCACGTTGATAACATTATTAATATATAAATAGAATGAATTATAGCGAACTGTTCAATAGAATTTTTGATGAAGCCACTGCGCTTTATCACGTAGCAGACCATGTTGATGCCGAAACCAAAAATCCATACGCCGAAGGAAGCATTGAGTTTCTTCTGTTTTCGAAAAACATGATTGATGCCGTGCAGTGGCATCTCGAAGATATTATCCGCAATCCGGTCATCAATCCGACGGATGCGCTGATAATTAAACGGCGAATCGACAGATCGAATCAGGAGCGAACTGATTTGGTAGAATATATTGACGATTATTTTGTGCGACGCTTTGAAAATGTGATTCCGAACTGCGACGCCCGAATCAACACCGAAACGCCGGCATGGGCAATTGACCGCCTTTCGATACTCGCGCTGAAAATCTATCACATGCGTCAGGAAACCATGCGCAATGATGCAACGCCCAAACATGCTGAAACCTGTCGCCAGAAACTGAATGTTCTTCTTGACCAGAAATCCGATTTAAGTACAGCAATCGACGATCTGCTTGCCAATATTGAATCGGGAAGCAAGAAAATGAAACTTTACAGGCAAATGAAGATGTACAACGACCCTGCTCTGAATCCTGTTTTATACGGCGCAAAGAAGTGATTCCAAAGAACATAATCGTTTTCAGATTTAGTGCGCTGGGCGACATTGCAATGACCGTTCCTGTGCTGTGGAATCTTCGGCAACGCTATCCCGACTGCAAAGTATTGTTTGTATCGCGCCCCTTTGCCAAATATTTGATTGCTCCTTTGGATGGAATTGAGTTTTTCTCTGTTGATTTTAAGGGCGAATATAAGGGGCTTGCGGGAATTTTTAAACTTTTTGGGAAACTTTGCCAGATGCATAAATGGGATTTAATTGTTGATTTGCACGATGTGCTGCGTACCAAAATTCTCCGACTTTTGTTCAGGCTGAAAGGGGTGCGCAGTGCGGTTATCAACAAGGGACGCGGTGAAAAAAAGGCACTGTGCAAACGAAGCGGGAAGATTCTTGTACCGCTCACAACTACGATTGAACGTTATCGCATGGTTTTCGAAGCGGGCGGTTTGTCATTCAAGTTTGCCGATTTCCCCGGCAGAAATATCTATGTTCCCGTTGAGTCGCAAATTGCACAAAAGATAGCATCAATAAAATCTCCAAAGATTGGTATCGCACCTTTTGCCAAACATATCTGGAAAATGTGGGACGAATCGAAGGTAATAGAACTTATTTCGATGCTTGAGCAAAAAGGCTGTTCGGTTTTTCTATTTGGAGGCAGAGGCGACGAAGCGCACAAACTCGAAACTTGGGCGACAGCTTCCGACTGCATTCACAATTTGGCAGGTAAATTAAACATGCGCGAAGAGCTGGAAGCAATGTCGGAGTTGGATGTAATGGTTAGCATGGATTCTGCCAACATGCATCTGGCAAGCCTTGTAGGGACACATGTGGTCAGTATTTGGGGTGCAACGCATCCATACGCCGGCTTTTACGGATGGAATCAGAATCCCGAAAACGCAGTACAGGTAGAATTGAAATGCCGTCCATGCTCCATTTTTGGCAACAAGCCCTGTTATCGTGGCGATTTTGCCTGCATGATGGGAGTTACGATGGAAATGGTAAGCGCAAAAATAGATATTCATGCAAATGTTCTTTCTTCATAAGCAACGTAAAAGTAGAAAGTTTTTTTCTGCTTAAGCTGCATTTATTAGTTGAAATAAATAAACTTTATTATTTTGATAGCCATTTAGTATCAATGGGTTTGGGTTTGTTACATTTTTTCCACCTCCTCCAGTTCGGTGTGGCACAACTCCCATTCGCTCATCTTCTGCGAAAGCGTTTTTGATATTTTTTCGTAATCTTCGTAATTGTAAACGGTTGCAGCATTGGGACACTGCATTGCGTCCGCCATTTGAGCGAGTTCGGCTTCGAGTTTTTCAATATCTTTTTCGAGTGCCTCTATTTTATTGGATATTTTTTTGATGCGGCGGCTCAATTCTTTTCGTTCTTCAAACGACGCCTTGCTATTGTCAGCCGTTTTTTTCGATTCCTGCTTGCCGGACGATTGACGGTTAACCGATTCGAGTTCGCACAGATTGTCGATACGTTTTTTTTCGAGAAACTCATAGATTCCGCCAATATGCTCCTTTATCTTTCGGTTACCGAACTCTACTACGCGCTGTACAAGTCCGTCGAGAAACTCCCTGTCGTGCGAAACCAGCAAAATCGTTCCCTCAAAATCAGCCAGCGCCTTTTTCAGTATTTCTTTTGAGCGCATGTCGAGATGATTCGTAGGTTCATCAAGAATAAGGAAATTAACGGGTTCAAGCAGCAGTAGCACCATTGCGAGGCGTGTGCGCTCGCCGCCCGACAGTACCGAAACTTTTTTGTCCACTGCCTCGCCACCAAAAAGAAAGGCGCCAAGAATGTCGCGTATCTTTGTGCGAATAGCGCCCACAGCCACGCGGTCGATGGTTTCGAGTACAGTAAGGTTTTCGTCGAGTTTGTCGGCTTGGTTCTGTGCAAAATATCCGATTTTTACCTGATGTCCCAACTCCAACTTGCCTGTGTATTCTATCTCATTCATAATAATGCGGGCAAGCGTAGTTTTACCTTCGCCGTTTTTTCCCACAAAAGCAACCTTTTCGCCACGCTGTATGCTAAACGAAACGTCGTGGAGCACTTGCAATGCGCCGTAATTCTTCGATATGCCAACACCCTTTACGGTTACAATGCCCGAATGAGGCGCCGGCGGAAACTTAATGCGGAGGCTACTTTCATCAAACTCGTCAATCTCGATCCGCTCCACTTTTTCGAGCTGCTTGATGCGAGACTGCACCTGAACGGCTTTCGTAGCCTTGTATCTGAAGCGTTCGATAAAGTCTTCGGTATCCTGAATCATCTTTTGCTGATTTCTGTAAGCAGCTTCTTGCTGCTCGCGGCGTTCTTTTCGCAGTGTTACAAACTTTGAGTACGATACTTTGTAATCGTATATCATTCCGAGCGAAATTTCGATGGTTCGCTCCGTAATATTGTCGAGAAACGCCTTGTCGTGCGAGATCAGCACAATAGCACCCGAATAGTTTCGCAGGTAATCTTCGAGCCACTGTATAGATTCGATGTCCAAGTGGTTGGTTGGCTCATCGAGCAGGAAAACACTTGGCTTGCGCAGAAGGATTTTTGCAAGTTCAATACGCATACGCCAGCCTCCGCTAAACTCCGACGTCAGGCGGTTGAAGTCGGTACGTTTGAAGCCGAGTCCTTTCAGCGTAAGCTCAATTTGTGCCTCGTAGTTATAGCCGCCAAACATCTGATAAGCATCGTTTTTCTCCGCAAGGTCGTCAATCAGTTTCAGATATTCAGGCGACTCGTAATTGGTCTGTTCGTTAATCCGTTGCGTCAGCATTTCGATTTCTGCTTCAAGCTGTTTTATCTCGCGAAAAGCCTCTTCCACCTCCAGCTTCACGGTTTGTGTGTCGGAGTAGAGCATATTTTGCGGAAGATAGCCGATAGTGATGTCGCGCCATATCGCAACATCACCCGATGTAGGCTGCATCTGCCTTGAGATGATTTTAAGCAGTGTCGATTTCCCCGCACCATTTTTCCCCACAAGTCCAATCCGGTCGCGCGGATTGATTAAAAATGAAATATCTTCAAAAAGATTGAAACCGCCGAAACTGACAGTGAGTTGATTAATTGAAATCATAAAACTAATGTATGCAGATAACTTATTTAAAAAAGCGGCAAAAGATACTACGTCTGTTCAATCACCTTATCCCAGCCAAAAAGCCGACAAAAATAGTTTATATGCAGAGAAAAAGCAAACAGGAGATAAAAGAATTAAGGGATTATATATCTAAAAACACCGTAAGGGAACCTCTAAAAACTCAAAGTTCTTCGTTATGCTTCGGACGATAAAATGCTCATTTACGTTCATGTAAACTGCGCTTTTATCGCCTCGCAAGCCTCGAACTTTGAGTTTTTAGAGGTTCC
>JAITVO010000316.1 GCA_031285765.1 Cytophagaceae bacterium
TCGGCAATATTCAAGTGCGGAGAATAAGGAGGAAGAAAAAACAAAAACAGTCCTCTGTTTTGCCAAAATGGAATTCTTTCCCTGATGACTTTGGCTTTATATATGCGGGCATTATCCGAAACAACAAAAGTTGTACGCTTTATATCAATGGAAAAATTATCCAAAAACTCCATCACAAACTGCGTATCCGTATTTTGCTACGTAACTTGCCAATAAACCCTGCTTTGCCTGTTAATGAAACCCCAAACAGTTAAACTTACAGGATTTATCGGTCAAATAGCTGACTTCTTCGTCGGGAAACTGCCGGTCATAAGGGACATAACACTCACTGCAAACATGTGTTTCATCGCAATAAAACAGATATGTTTATCCTTTTTGGCTCATCTCATCAAATTCTGCTAGTTTCTCTGTTTGAAGTTTATAATGTTCTGCCAACGGTTTGCCTTTGGGGCGTTTTCTTATGCATTTATATCTTCCGTCAAACTTAAAAAAAACATTAAAGGTACTGTCGCTTAAACATTTGCCGCTAGGGGCTGCCCAGGCTGTACGCATCCGCTGCCGGTTGGCTTTTATGGATTCAAGGATACCGACTTTATCTTCCTCCATGCCCGGAGTCGCCTTGCACCCTCGACCTGACCCGGTTAACAAGCCGGACAGCCCTTCCTTTTTATATCGCTTTAACCAACTATTCACGCTTACATGGCGCATGCCAGTTATAGCTCCTGTCTTTTTCGAGGTGCGTCCTGCTGATTTTAGCAATACACTTTGGCAGCGCATACGAAAACTGTGGTTCTTGCCTTCTTTTAGCCCTGTTTATAAATCATTACGTTGCGTTGTCGTTAGGACAGGGGTATTTACTCGTCCCATAATGGGTAGCAAAGATAATATTTAAACTAATTTATAACTAGTGCTGATATTATACATGGTTATTGTGGCTGTTTTGTCTGCAAAATGAAAATTATTTCGTTAGTGTTTTTATTTTTGTTTAAAAATAAGTATATTATAAGTAAATTTGTAGTAAATATTTATTTGTACATTGCACACTTTTGTAAGGGTTGCCAAATACATACCCTCCATCCTCAATCGTGGTGATACGGCTCATTATTAATAATGGTCAATGCGCGATAAAGCTGTTCGGCAAAGATAAGACGCACCATTTGATGCGGAAAAGTCATGTCCGACAA
The DNA here is from genome assembly GCA_031285765.1 of Cytophagaceae bacterium. GTDB lineage: Bacteria > Bacteroidota > Bacteroidia > Bacteroidales > Marinilabiliaceae > WRMI01. Next base: position 1,185 of record JAITVO010000316.1, read on the forward strand.
ACTTATTTTATAATTGGCGCGACGGTACATTTCGTCCGAAAAACCATACGCTCCGCCAATCACAAAAAAAAGATTCTTAATGCCCGAGCCCATCTGTTTTTCCATAAACTGTGCAAATCCGCGCGAAGAAAACCTAGTTCCCCGCTCATCCATCAGTACAACAGCATCGCTCACCGCAATTTTTTTCAGAATCGCATCGCCCTCTTTCTCCTTAATTTGTGATTCCGAAAAACTTTTCGCTTTTTTAATATCATCAATTAAAGTCGTAGAAAAAGGTATGTATCTGCCGATTCGCGCAAGATATTCATTAACGCCCGCACTGAGCCATCCATCGTCGGTGCGATTTACTATAACTAAATTTGTTTTCATTCGTATGAAGCATATGTTGAAAAAATTCTTTACTTTTGGAGAGATTTTTGTAGCGCTTTCGCTTCGGCTGTGCAAAAGTAAGCATTGAAACAAAACGATTCAAATAAAACAGAGAATATTTTCAGCTATTTTTTGTTTAACTTAATGATTATAATGATGAAAACACGTATTTTTTTGACCGCTGTCCTTGTGCTGACACTTTTGTTTACGGCAATTGGCATGTTTGCGGCGGCGTTTCCAAACGAAATTTTGAAAGCAACTCAAAGTGGCAATGCAAGCGACCTTGCAGCCAATTTTAATGACAAGGTTGAACTCATTTTGCCCGAAAAATCGGGTGTGTTCAGCAAAGAACAGGCACAATTTGTAATGAAAGAGTTTTTCGACAGCCATCGTCCCACCTCCTTTCAGATTAATCACGAAGGAACGCGCGACAATTCGGCTTACGGAATTGGTACTTATGTATCTTCGAATGGAAAGTACCGTTTTTATTTTCTTACAAAAAATGTAAATGGTAAAACAGTAATTATTCAAATAAGAATTGATAAGGAATGATAAATAAAGAATTGCTTCAGACCTTTATTGCCAATGCATTACACGAAGACATTGGCGATGGCGACCACTCATCTTTGGCTTGCATTCATGCCGATGCAACAGGCAAAGTAAAACTTTTGGTAAAAGAAGCTGGCATTTTGGCAGGCGTTGATGTAGCGCTTGAGATTTTCAGAACAGTGGATCCCACTGTTAAAATTGAAAAGTTTCTTTCGGATGGCGACACCATTCAGCACGGTGACATTGCATTTACCGTTGAAGGAAAAATTCAGACGCTTCTGAAAACCGAACGGTTAATTCTGAACATTATGCAGCGAATGAGCGGAATTGCAACCTGTACCAACCAATACGTTACTCTTTTAAGCGGACTTAAAACCAAAGTGCTTGACACGCGTAAAACCACGCCCGGTGGGCGAATGCTCGAAAAGGCAGCCGTTAAAATTGGCGGTGGCGAAAACCATCGTATGGGACTTTACGACATGGTGATGCTCAAAGACAATCACATTGATTTTGCAGGAGGTATCGAAAAAGCCATTCATTCCACCCACGATTATCTTAAAAAAACAGGGAAAGATTTAAAAATTGAAGTGGAAGTCCGCTCGCTTGACGAATTGTGCGAAGTTTTACGTGTAGGCGGCATCAACCTTATTATGCTCGACAATTTCGACATTCCCACAAGCAAAGAAGCCGTTAAAATAATCGACGGAAAGTATAAAGTTGAGTCGTCGGGTAACATTACCCTCGACACCATTCGTGCCTATGCCGAAACTGGTGTCGATTTTGTTTCGGTTGGCGCACTCACGCACCATATCAAAAGTTTGGATTTGAGTTTGAAAGCGGTGTAACATAAAATTCAAGAAACAAATTACTCCCGAAAGTTACTTGATTTACTTTCGGGAGTAATTTGTAACAGCCTGAATTGTATTTCATAATAGATTTTTCAGTCCAAAATTATCGAAAGAGTTTAAATATATGATGGAATCTTGTAAAAATCGGCGCACTTTTCTATTTTGTAATTATTAAAATTCATCTCCACAAAGTTGTGTATTTCGGAATAGCCTAAAACGGTTGGATATTATTGTTTTTATGTGTTTTTATGTGTTATTATTCATTATTGTTTCAATAATCTTCATATTTAATGATAAGTGTATTGTGTATATCCAATAAATTTGCATTTCCTGTAATGAGATAATGTACTTCGGCTGTGATTGATAATACCAATAAATGATCATTTTAGCGAAGGGGCGTAACGAAGAAAAACAGTTTTTAGAAGTTCCCTTTAGATAATTGCGTTAGTTACCCAGACCATTATGGCCCTGTCAGGCGTTATAGCAAGCCAATCTTTTTATCAACTTTATTTGCGCGAACATCGGGAATGACCATTTTTTAGATTACTTTTGCGCCGTGAAAACAGCTATTCGAGAATTGATAACTAAGTTGAGAGAGATAAGTTTAAGACGCTTTTGGTGCGAAAACTGCAGTTATATTTGGCTGCCGTTTTTTCTGTTTGTATCGCTTTCTTTATCGGGGCAAACCGGCAGGAACGACAATATTGTACCCGATACATTACAGTTGCTCAACCCTGTTCAACCCGACAGTTTGAGCCTGACAGCAGTACCCGATTCATTACAGACACAAACCGATACCATTCCCCAAAAAGATAAACCGTTTATCGACGCCGAAATTAAGTACAATGCCAAAGATTCGACTTTTTGGGGCAAGGGAAAGATTTATCTTTACGGCGAGGCTTCAACGTCGTATCAGGATAAGCAGTTGACGGCTCATTTTATCGAACTTGATATGGAAAAGAAACAGGTTTATGCCTGTGGAACCAAAGATTCGATGGGCGTTGAAACAGGCTTGCCCGTTTTTAAGGACAACAGTGGAGAATATACCATGCGCGAAATCATTTATAACTTTGAATCGGGGAAAGCAATTATCAAACATGTGGTTACTACGCAGGGCGAGGGTTTTATTATTGGCGAAACTGCCAAAAAGAATCCCGACAACTCTTTTATTATGAAAGACGGGATGTACACCACCTGCGACAATAACGACCATCCGCACTTTTATATTAAATTGACAAAGGCGAAGATGATTCCTAACGAAAAAACGATAACGGGACCTGCCTATCTTGTTATTGAAGATGTTGCCATTCCGTTTCTGGGACTTCCGTTTGCGTATGTGCCTGCCTCGAGCGGTTACAGTTCGGGCTTTTTAATGCCGTCGTATGGCGAAGAAACCAATCGCGGATTTTTTCTGCGCGAAGGAGGCTACTATTTTGCATTCAACGATTATTTTGATGTGTCGCTTACGGGCGATATTTACGGAAACCTTTCGTGGGGACTTCGCGGCTCGTCGAACTACAAAAAACGGTATAAATACAGCGGAAGCCTCAATGCACAGTACATTACCAATATTACGAGCGAAAAGGGTTTGCCCGATTACGGCAAAAGCAACGACATGTCGTTCACATGGTCGCACCGTCAGGACACCAAAGCAAATCCATACAGCACCTTTTCGGCAAGCGTAAACTATTCTACAAGTTCGTTCGACAAAAACAACGTAACTAGCGTTATTAATCCCGAGGTGCTTGCAACCAACACCAAACGCTCAAGCATTTCGTACACGCAGCGTTTTCCTACTTTACCTGTCAACTTTTCGGCAAACTTTCTGCACTCGCAAAACAGTCGCGACTCAACCATCAGCGTTACAGCGCCCAACCTTACGGTAACAATGAACAGAATTTTTCCTTTTAAAAGGAAAAACAGAATAGGCTCGAAAGAGGCGTGGTACGAAAAAATAAGTTTAAGCTATTCGGGAACACTGCAAAATTCCATATCGACAAAAGAGAGCGAACTGATGAGTCAGAGCCTCGTCAGGGACTGGAAAAACGGTGTGAAGCATACTATTCCTGTTTCGATGAACCTGAAGATGCTGAAATATTTTACGCTTACGCCGAATTTCAGCTACAACGAGCGATGGTACTCCAAATCTGTCAAACAGGATTGGGACACTGATTTGAACCGAGTGGTGCGAACCGATACAATTCAGGGCTTTCACCGAGTTTACGATTATAATTTCGGCGTTGGAACGTCCACAAAGTTATACACAATGTTTACTCCAATTAAAGCTATTTTTGGAGATAAGCTTGATGCCATACGCCATGTGATGACGCCGTCGGTAAACCTCTCGTACCGCCCCGATTTTGGACAGCCAAAATACGGATTTTACGATTGGTATGAATATTACGATGCACGCACAGGCGAAATTGTACATCGCGATTATTCGTACTACGAAGGCGCCGTATATGGCATACCCGGCAGCGGACGGTCGGGTTCTTTGGGTATGAGTTTGGGAAATACACTCGAAATGAAAGTGAAAAGCGACAGGGATACAACAGGTTTCAAAAAAATAAGTCTTATAGAAGGATTGAATCTGGGCGCATCGTACAACTTTCTTGCCGACTCCATGAATTTGAGCAAGATTTCGATGAGCGGACGCACTAAACTGTTTAATACCAGCATCAGTTTTGGCGCATCGTTCAGTCCGTATGCAATGGATACTGTTCGCAGTTTGTTGGGCAGTGATCCGTCGATACGCGAAATAGCAACTTACCGATGGAAAAGCACAAAAGGAAGCCGCGCACCTGTGCGTTTGGAAAGCGCTAATTTAAGTTTCGGACTGAATTTTGGCGCCGATACTTTTAAAAAGAAAGATGACCGAAAAAATGGAGAAAGCAACGGCTCGCAACCACTTTCCGAAAGTGCTGCTGATGAGAATGGAAACCCGCTGGGTAGCGCTAACAATCCCATTATTCAGGAGGAAGGCGACGAAGGATATGTAAAGTTTGAGATTCCCTGGAATGTTTCGATAAATTACAGTATGCGCCTTGTAAACGGCGATTTCGATTACACAAGGATGACTTACAAACACAAGCTGACTGCTGATATTAATGTTTCGGGACAGGTTACGCTGACCAAGAAATGGGATTTAAGCATCTCGTCGGGCTACAATATCGAACGAAAAGAAATATCACACACCAACCTGCGTGTTTCGCGAAATCTGCATTGCTGGTCAATGAGTTTCAATATGGTGCCTGTAGGTATGTATAAATCCTTTTTCTTTTCGATAGCTATCAACAGCAGCATGTTGCGCGACTTGAAATACGAAAAGCGAAGCAGTCCGCGAGATAATGCGAACTGGAACTAAAAAAATACGAATTACGAGAAGTAATTAACCAAGTTGTTTTCCCCTCTCTTTGGGTGAGGGAATGGGAGAGAGTTTAGAAATAATAATATATATTTAATCATTTAATTAATTTGTGATGAAGAGAATAATTCATACATCAAAGGCTCCCGCAGCTGTGGGACCATACAGTCAGGCTGTAGAATGCAACGGTATGCTGTTTGTTTCGGGACAGATTCCCTTAGACCCTGCAACGGGGAAAATAGTAGAGGGCGGCATTAAAGAGCAAACCGTACAAGTGCTCGAAAATGTTCGCGTAATATTGGAAGAAGCCGGCTATTCGTTTAGCGATGTGGTAAAATCGACCTGTTTGTTATCGGACATGGCTAATTTTCAGGCAATGAACGAGGTTTATGCAACTTACTATCCCAACGAAGCGCCCGCAAGGGCGGCTTTTGCAGTAAAAACGCTGCCGCTGAATGTGCTGGTGGAGATTGAAACGATTGCGGCAAAGTAATATTTAAAGTAAACCACAAGGATCATGAAACTGTTCACAAAAGGACACTATGCCGTTGTGAGCCTTGTGTGTTCTTTGCGAACTTTGTGGTAAAAGACTGCATCAATTAATTTATGTTGGGTACTTAGAATAAATATCTCGACTTTGCTCAGCATAAGTTGCTAATAGGAGTGTTGCAGAGATGCAATTAATCGCGTTTCTGCAACATTCCATCATACCAAAACACACAGCGAGCAGTGTGTATGCAGTGATGGAGTTTACAAAATATTTACGGTTAATAAAAGCCCTGCAGGGACGGTACTGTGAGTCGAAGTTCCGTCCTTGCGGGATTTTGCAGATGGCATAATCTCATACCGTTTTAATTATACTGAAGCGGTTCAGTATAATTATTCGCTTTGTTACAGTTTCTCAAAAAAATCGTTTCCCTTGTCATCAACAATAATAAACGCAGGGAAGTTTTCAACGTATATTTTACGGATTGCCTCCATGCCGAGTTCTTCAAAATCGACTGTTTCGACCGATTTAATATTCTCTTTTGCAAGGATGGCAGCCGGCCCGCCAATGGAACCGAGATAAAATCCGCCATGCTTTTTGCAGGCTTCGGTAACCTGTTTGGTGCGGTTTCCTTTGGCAACCATAATGAGCGACGCTCCCAAACTCTGAAACTCGTTAACGTAAGGGTCCATGCGCCCTGCCGTTGTGGGTCCAAAACTGCCCGACGCCATCCCTTTAGGCGTTTTAGCGGGACCTGCATAGTAAATCGGGTGCTTTTTGAAATAATCGGGCACCGGTTTGCCTTCGTCAATCATCTGCTTCAGTCTGGCATGAGCAATGTCGCGGGCAACAATGAGCGTACCTTTCAGGTTCAGGCGCGTTTTAACGGGGTACTTCGACAGTTCGTATCGAACTTCGTCCATCGGTCTGTCCAAATCAATCTCGACGGGAGGCGCCAAGTGAGGAGCCCTTTCGGGGACAAAGCGTGCGGGGTTTTTCTCCATCTGTTCAACAAAGATACCCTCTTCGGTAATTTTAGCTTTGATGTTGCGGTCGGCGCTGCAACTTACGCCCAAACCTACGGGGCACGATGCGGCATGGCGCGGCATACGGATAACGCGAACATCGTGAACAAAATATTTTCCGCCGAATTGGGCGCCCATTCCGTACTCTTCGCACATCTTTTGTACACGCGCTTCCCATTCCAAATCGCGGAAAGCGCGTCCGCCATCGTTACCGCTGGCTGGCAAATGGTCGAAATAACCTGCCGAAGCCTTTTTAACTGCAGCAAGGGTGGCTTCTGCCGATGTTCCTCCAATCACCAATGCAAGGTGATAGGGCGGGCAGGCAGATGTGCCCAAGTCCTTAATTTTTTCGCGAACAAACTTTTCGAAATTTTCTTCGGTAAGCAAAGCCTTTGTTTGCTGATAAAGATACGTTTTGTTGCCCGAGCCGCCACCTTTTGTGATAAACAAAAACTCGTACCTGTTACCTTCTTCGGCATAGAGGTCGATTTGTGCAGGAAGGTTGGTACCCGTATTTTTTTCGTCGAACATCGTAAAGGGCACTACCTGCGAGTAACGCAGATTGCGGTCGCGGTAAGTTTCGAAGATTCCTTTCGACAGAGCTTCGGCGTCGCTGGCGCCTGTCCATACGTTTTCGCCCTTTTTGCCTATAACGATGGCTGTTCCCGTGTCCTGACATGTAGGTAGCTCGCCTTCGGCTGAAACCACCTGATTGAGCAGCATTGTGCGGGCAACAAAGCGGTCGTTGTCCGATGCCTCATCATCTTTCAGGATGTTTGCCAGCTTTTCGAGGTGCGCTGCCCGCAAATAAAACGAAACGTCTGCCATTGCTTCCTTCGCCAGCAATTCCAGACCTTTGGGGTCGATTTTTAATATTGTACGTCCGTCAACTTCAACAGTCGATACATAATCTTTTGTCAGCAGACGGTAGTTTGTGGTATCCTCTCCAAGTGGGAAAGGCTTTTGATACTTAAATTCAGACATAAAGTGCTGTTTTTGTTCTGTTATAATATATCTGCTTTTGCAGAATGGCTTTATTTTAAAACCGCGCAAAGGTATAAAAAGAAGTTGTTACATACAGTAATTCTTCAAAATGTTTATTTTGTCTTTCTATCTGTTGGCTAAAGCCAACTTTTTTCCACTTTCTTTGCAAGAGGGGGTGTGTTGCAGGGAAATTTTAAAAAGTGTTTTTTCTTTGTTACGCCTCTTCGACAAAATACTCATTTACTTTAGTAAACTCTGTTTTTGTTTCAGTCGCAATCATCGAAAAATCTAATTTTTAGAAGTTCCCATCTGCTGGATTTAGCCAACAGATGGCAGAATTTGATGGAGGAAGCGAATTGCTTTATTGCATGTACGAAAAAAGATGAAAGGTAAAAAATAAAGGATAAAATAACCTTCCACTTGCCCGTGCGTTGTTGCTACACATTACATTTGTGTTGCTAAACAAGTCTGTTGATGTTGTTTTGGTTACAAAATGAGGTTTAATATTCTTCAATTCTCCATTCTCAATTTACGGCACTCTTTTCAAAGCAATCGTTCAAATTATTATACTCAAATAAAAATGGTTTGCAAATAACAGAGGATTTCAGTTTTTAACTGCTCAGTTTTATTTATTGACAAGGGGATTAATCCCCTTGTTGCTTTTATTCGCAAATCAATTCTGTTTGAGTATATCTTTGCCAAACGACAGTTTCTTCTTTATGGGACAGGTAATTTTTGCGAACATTATTGAATGGTATGCTGATGCAAAGACAGGCGTACAGGTGCTGACTGTTTTGGTAAGCGGTGGCGTATGTGCTTTCAGTTTTCTCGAAAAACTGCGGACGTACTTTGTTAAAATATATCATAATGTTTTTTGATGGCTCAGATTCCCATAAATTTTTTATCCACGTTTTCCAATTTTCGTATCATCTGCGTTCTTTTTGAGTGCCACCCCAAAAATCCCCATTAATAGGGATTGACACATATCAATTATTAGCACTATCTTTGAGCGCTTTTTGCGGACATTGTTTCACATATAAATTAAGGTATAGAAATGAATCTATCGGAACTGACAGACGGACAGGAAGGCATTATTGTTAAGGTGAGAGGACACGGTGCGTTCAGGCGGCGCATCCTTGAAATGGGTTTTGTGAAAGGAAAACGAGTGGAGGTGATTAAAAACGCTCCGCTCAAAGACCCTATCGAATACCGGCTGATGAATTATCTGGTTTCGCTAAGGCGGAGCGAGGCGGCGCTGATTGAAGTGGTTACCGAAGAGGATGTAAAAGCTGTGCAAAATTTTTACGGTACGTCGCCCGACGAAATACTGACCAGCACTGCCGTTAATAAGCGAAAGGTTATCAACGCCTGCATGGTGGGCAATCCCAACTGCGGAAAAACTACGCTGTTTAACAGCATCAGTGGCTCGCACGAGCACGTGGGGAATTACAGCGGCGTTACGGTTGATGTTAAAACTTCGACGTTTGAGTACAAAGGCTACACGTTTAACCTTTCTGACCTGCCGGGCACCTATTCGCTGTCGGCATACAGCCCCGAAGAGCTCTTTGTACGCGATCACATCAGCAACGAGCTGCCCGACGTGATTATTAATGTGGTGGATGCGTCGAATCTCGAACGCAATCTGTACCTGACCACGCAGCTCATCCACATGGACGTGAAAGTGGTTGCCGCGCTCAATATGTTCGACGATTTGCAGCGCAGCGGCAACCGTTTCAACTACGACCAGTTTGGGCGAATGATTGGCATTCCGTTTATTCCCACTGTCGGCTCAAAGAGGCGGGGCGTTAACGAACTGTTCGACAAGGTGATTGACGTGTACGAAGACCGCGCCCCCGAAAGTCGCTCCATTCGCATCAATTTGGGCGATGCGCTCGAAAGCGCCATCTCAAAAATAGAGGGCTGCATAAGGGAGTGTCCCGAACTCGCTGTGCGAATCAATCCACGCTTTTTGGCAATCAAACTTCTCGAACGCGACAGCGTTTACCGTCAGTACATATCGAAACAAAATTACAACGATATTCTTTACGAAGTTAAAAAGCAAACCGATAAAATTGAGCAGCATCAAAAAGAAGATGTTGAAACTGCCATTACCGATTCGCGTTACGGATTTATTACAGGCGCGTTGAAGGAAACCTATCGCGAAAATCCCATTAAACGGCGGCAGACAACCGAAATGATTGACAACATTATTACGCACAAACTGTTTGGCTTCCCCATCTTTTTCTTTTTTATGTGGCTGATGTTTCAAACAACGTTTACGTTGGGTCAATATCCGATGGACTGGATTGAGAGCGGTGTTTCGGCGCTGTCGGGCTGGTTGAGTACCGCTATGGCGGATGGCTCGTTCAAGGATTTAATTATCGATGGCATCATCGGTGGAGTTGGGGGGGTTATTGTGTTTTTGCCAAACATACTGATACTGTTTTTCTTCATCTCATTTATGGAAGATACGGGCTATATGGCGCGTGCAGCGTTTATTATGGACAAGGTGATGCACAAAATAGGGCTTCATGGCAAGTCGTTTATTCCGATGGTGATGGGTTTTGGCTGCAACGTGCCTGCCATTATGGCAACTCGCACCATTGAGGATCGCAACAGCCGCCTGCTCACCATCCTTATCAATCCGCTGATGTCGTGCAGCGCCCGCCTGCCCGTTTACATACTGTTTATCTCTGCTTTTTTCCCCGACTATTCGGGTACACTTCTGTTTGTGCTCTACGGGTCGGGAATAGCGCTGGCAGTTGCCGTAGCACGGCTTTTCAAACGATTCTTTTTTAACCGCAACGATGTTCCTTTTGTAATGGAACTGCCTCCTTACCGCATCCCTACGCTGCGCACAACCATGCGCCACATGTGGCACAAGGGGCGTCAATATCTTCGGAAGATGGGCGGCATCATTATGGTTGCCTCCATCATCATTTGGTTTCTTGGATATTTTCCACGCCAAAGCAGCAACAGCGTGCTTTATGAAGCAACAATGGCGAAGGTTGCCATGCAGTACGATTCGCTTATCGCGAAAGCCAGCCTGAAACAGAAGGTGGAACTCGAAACCATAAAAGACGGCAAACTGGCAGACATCCGCTACACAGCGCACGCCGAGCAGCAAAAGGAGAGTTACATAGGCAGCGTGGGGCACGCCATAGAGCCTCTTATCCGTCCGCTGGGCTTCGACTGGAAAATGGGCATCAGCCTTGTTTCGGGCATTGCCGCCAAAGAAATTGTGGTAAGTACGATGTCTGTCATCTATCAGTCGGGGCAGGACGACGACGAGGCGAACAATCACCGCCTCATTCAAAACATGCAGAACGACGCTTACGCGGATGGTTCGCCCGTGTTTACGCCGCTCAAAGCCTTGTCGTTTCTGCTGTTCACGCTGATATACTTTCCTTGCATAGCAGCCATTACAGCAGTAAAAAAAGAATCGGGTTCGTGGAAATGGGCACTGTTCATTATTTTCTACACCACAGCGCTGGCGTGGATTGTATCGTTTGCCGTGTTTCAAATTGGTTCGATATTTATTTAGCTGTAAAATAATAAATATAATATTGTATAATACGATAACAACTCGGTATAAAACATGATACAGGAAATTCTTACATACACTACGGTTGCGCTGGCTTTTGTATATGCTGCCATCAGGCTGATACGTGCTTTCCGCAACAGCGGTTCAAGGCAATGCACCAACTGCTGCGGATGCGAGGCAAGGATGCTGCGGATGCGAGAGATTGGAGTTGACGAAAAATAAGACTCATGTTACGCTCTGTCAAATGTCTGCTACCACATTCATTCGGGTGCATGTAAATACGGGACACGCCCTGTCTTTACAAACCATCTCTGTATGGCGTAGAGGCAAGGTGCGCATTGCCTCTACAAATCATTTTTGGCATAAAAACAGAACTCCACAGTATATTATACCTCTTCGGGAAATCATTTATAAGTTAAATTGAAGTTATAAATAGCAGCTGTCTGATTAAGCATAAGCGAAAACCGTCTTTTTTTATTACGATATTTCTCAGCAATAATCCGGAATATCTTTACTTCCCCAATAATGTTTTCAATAGTATTCACAACAATGCAAATTATTTTTTCTATGATGTAAATCATTATCCCTACACCGGAAATCATCGTCCCGATACCGTAAATCATCATCCCGACACCGGAAATTGTCGTCCCGACACCGGAAATTGTCGTCCCGACACCGAAAATTATCGTCCCGACACCGGAAATTGTCGTCCCGATACCGGAAATCGTCGTCCCGACACCGGAAATCGTCGTCCCGACACCGGAAATCGTCGTCCCGACACCGGAAATTGTCGTCCCGATACCGGAAATTGTCGTCCCGACACCGGAAATCGTCGTCCCGATACCGGAAATTGTCGTCCCGAGACCGGAACTCGTCGTCCCGATACCGGAAATTGTCGTCCCGATATATAAAACCATTACAGTACGTCATCAAATCGTCGAAAATTAAACATATATTAGTCATTCTGAAACGCAAATGGCTGTATAAACAAAGAAAACCATAAATTTAAAATACGTTTTAAATTAAGTAGCATTATAAAAAACCAATGCTACGCATCAAAACGTAAAAGATGAGTATAATACCTATTTGCGTAGATACAAAATCGTCGCCGCAACAAATTAAATTTCATTTTTCATAAATAAAGCCTGCTAAAGCTAACAGCAATTACACCTCTCCCACATCCTAACCACAGGAGTAGAATCTTTACTGTCGTCGTATTTGAGCAACAGATGTAAGATGTACTGTTAATGGCTTTAGTTAAAAGCAAACATTCATTTTCCGAAGATGTCTATTGTCGTTTCTAATCTCCAAAAAAATTCACCAATCAAAAGCTTCGCGTTAAAAATCACAAATCCACACCGCAGTCCGATAAAAACCATTATATTTGCACCGGTTATACACCCCTGTCAGGGGTGCAGTTTCTACAAAAGGCTACTGCGATTAAACCCTTAAACCAGATATGTTGCAATCGACAACGTAACGGTTAACTTTAATATTTTTATAAGCCCTTTCGGTACAATTCCGGAGCAGTTTCTTAAATTGAAAGAAAACAATGACAGTAAAGCTGAACGATAAAGTTTATAATATTGATAATGGCGCCACGCTTGCAGCCTTTATTGAAGAGATCGGCGTTGCCCGCAACGGAGGCGTTGCCGTTGCTATCAATTACGAAGTAATTCCCAAAAACAGATGGCACGAAACCATTTTGACCGACAATACCGAAATCATGCTCATTCATGCCGTATCGGGAGGATGAGGGCAAATACGAATTAATAATTACAAATTAAGAGAGGTGGAGAATGGAGAATTAAAAATGGAGAATGGAGAATGTGGATGTACCAATAATTCTCAATTCTCAATTCTCAATTCGTTCAAAGCGCCTTCGCTGATTGTCATTACTGCCGAAGACTTTTTTGACGGCGAAGCGCAAGCCATCAATCTTCTGTTTGGCGAAGGGCTACAATGCCTGCATCTGCGAAAGCCACGTTCGTTGAAATGTGCTATACAGCGGCTGCTTGACAGTATTGATTACCGGTATCATACAAAGATTGTTCTACACGATTGTTTTTCGCTCACAGAGATTTACACATTGAAAGGCGTACATCACAACACCCGGAACACTGTTTTCGGTCGGCAGAGCAATTTGTCCGTCAGCCGTTCATGCCATTCTATTGACGAAATAAAACTTTATTCTAACGAGTACGATTATCTGTTTCTCAGTCCGGTTTTTAACAGCATCTCCAAACAGGGATACATTCAGGCATTTACAGAGCACAAACTCTGCTATGCCCATGCCGACGGCGTCATCAATCAAAAAGTAATAGCATTGGGCGGCATTGCACCCGGTAATATAGCAACAGCCTTGCAGTATGGATTTGGCGGAGTTGCCGTACTTGGTTTTCTCTGGGGAAATTTTGCCACCGATGGCAATCGGCAGGCGCTCACTGTACGCTTCAAACAATTACAGCATGCAACAAAAAAATAATATGAAAGGATTAATATTTATAACACATCAAAACGAGCGATTCAACTATCTGCAATCGGTCGCGATTGCACTCGGTGGCGGATGCCGGCTGATACAGCTGCGTATGAAAGATGTTTCGGACAACATTGTTTTACAAACAGCCTTGCAGGCAAAAGAGATGTGCGACCGGCACAATGCGCAACTGTTTATCGACGACAGAGTGGAAATATGCAAAACCGTTGGCGCAGCAGGCGTACATTTGGGCAGGCACGATATGTCGCCTGCCGATGCGCGTGCATTGCTTGGCACAGGCTTCATCATTGGCGGCACGGCAAACACATTGGACGATATTGTTGCGCTCAACCGTCAAAGAGTTGATTATATTGGGCTGGGACCATTTCGTTTTACCGCCACCAAAAAGAATTTAAGTCCTGTGCTTGGCATCGCAGGCTATCGCAACATTATGCAGCAGTGTTGCGAAAACAACCTGCGGCTTCCTGTTTTTGCAATAGGCGGCATTACTGCCAATGATGTTCCCGACCTGATAAACGCCGGCGTGTCGGGAGTCGCCATATCGTCAGCCATTCTTAATGCCGACGACCCGATTGAAGCGGTAAAGAAATTCAATGTTTAACAGGCATCTTTGGACAATCGAAGAATGATTTTGGCTTTAGCCAACGGATGCAGTATGTGAGGCGAATCGGCTTTAGCCAAAATTAACACGATGAATAACCATTGTTGCATTTTCCGAAGAGGTTTAATACAATAATTTTCAGTTCATGGGCAGCATCAATTTGTTGCTCTTACAGTATTCTTCTGATTAATCAGCCCCTCGCCTTTCAAGCGCAAAAGAAGCTGTGCGGTAGCAAATACATCTTTTTCGCAGTAAACGGCAATTCGTTCAATATCGTTTTGAACGTAATACACATCGCCTACCTGACTGCCGTCGATGTCGTCCTTAGGCGAAGGAATATCAAGAATGTGCGTAAGCAACTTCAGCGAGGTGTAGTGCTTGTAATCGCCAAATTTCCAAAGTTCAAGCGTATCAATAAACTGCACTTCCCATGGTTTTTTTCCGGCAATATGCAATACCGGCGGAAGGGGGATGCAGTTAATTATCATTCGCCGCGCTACAAACGGAATATCGAACTCTTTAATATTATGTCCGCAAAGTTTGTTTCGCGGATTGGCGCAAAACGACAAAAGCAGTTGCCCGAAATCCAAAAGCAGCTGTTTTTCGTTATGTCCATAAAACGATTTTAACTTGAAAAATCTTTCACCTTCTTTTGTAAATACGATTCCTGCCGATATGCACACAATTTTTCCGAACTCGGCGTAAATCCCCGCTCTTTGATAAACGTCGGCAGGCGTTTGCTCCATTGTTCTAAAATAAGCCGATTTTTTATCCCACAATTCCTGCAGCACAGGGTCTAAAGCCTTGAACTCGCTTTGCAGGGGTACGGTTTCGATGTCGAAAAATAAAATATTCTCGATGGATAAATCTGTAAGCATTTATAATTGTTTTAAAATGTTTTTGAATTCACTTTCCACTCTTCGTTTTTCACTTTTAGATTTCTTACTTTTGTGCCGTTTTTTAACGAGCGCTCAAACTTACAATTTAATTTCAAACAAATGATAAAACACATCGTACTTTTTAAATTCAAAGAGTTGCTTTCGCAAGATGAAAGAGTCGGAAAAAGCAACAATATCAAGCTGTCGCTCGAGGCTTTAAAAGATATTATTAAACCACTCCGCATGATTGAGGCGGGAGTAAATATCAATCCTAACGAAAACTACGATTTGGCGCTGACCACCCTGTTCGACAACTGGGACGACTTGAAATTTTATGCCGAACATCCCGAACATCAAAAGGTATCGGTCGAGATACGGAAAAACATGGAGCAGCGGGCGTGTGTTGATTACGAAATTTAAATGGTTAAAAAAAGAATTATGAATCTCGAAACAAGATACAACCTTCGCGGTGTGTCGGCATCAAAAGAAGACGTTCATCAAGCCATCAAAAATATTGATAAAGGTCTTTTTCCAAAAGCTTTCTGCAAAATAATACCCGATATTTTGGGCGGCAACGAGCATTACTGCAACATTATGCACGCCGACGGAGCCGGCACCAAGTCGGCGCTGGCTTACATCTACTGGCGCGAAACAGGCGACCTGTCGGTTTGGAAAGGCATTGCGCAGGACGCTATTATTATGAACGTTGACGACCTGCTGTGCGTGGGCGCTACCGATAATATTCTGCTCTCGTCAACCATTGGGCGCAACAAAAACCTGATTCCGGGCGAAGTAATTGCCGCCATCATCAACGGCACCGAAGAAGTACTGGCACATCTGCGCGATTACGGCGTTTCGATTTTCTCTACAGGCGGCGAAACTGCCGATGTGGGCGACATTGTGCGCACCATCATTGTAGATTCCACTGTTACCTGCCGTATGAAACGCACGGATGTAATTTCGAATCATCGCATAGAAGCGGGCGATGTAATTGTGGGACTTTCGTCGTCGGGACAGGCGTCGTACGAAACCGGATACAACGGCGGCATGGGCAGCAACGGTCTCACTTCGGCGCGACACGATGTATTTGAGCATCTGCTTGCCGCAAAGTATCCCGAAAGTTTCGACCCGCAAGTACCTTCCAGCTTAATTTATTCGGGAAAATGTTCGCTTACGCAGATAATTGAGGGGCTTGGCATTGATGCCGGAAAACTGGTACTGTCGCCCACGCGAACTTACGCGCCGGTGGTGAAGAAGATACTGGAACATCGCCGCCCCGAAATTCATGGCATGGTGCACTGTTCGGGCGGAGCGCAGACAAAAGTGCTGCATTTTATAGACAGACTTCATATTATCAAGGACAATATGTTTGATGTCCCGCCACTATTCCGCCTTATTCAGGAAGCATCGCAAACACCGTGGGGTGAAATGTACAAAGTTTTCAACATGGGGCACCGCATGGAGTTCTACGTAAAGCCCGAACTTGCCGATGAAATTATTGCCATTGCCCAATCGTTCAACATCGAAGGGCGCGTAATTGGGCGCTGCGAAACGGCTACTGAAAAGAAGCTAACAATACGGAGCCGGTTTGGAGAGTTTTGTTATTAACTTATGTTACGCAAAGCAAAAACTGCCGTAGATAATTTTTTATCTGCCAAAATTCGGCAAGCATCGCCGTAGATGATTTTCCATCTGCCAAAGTTCGGCAAGCATCGCCGTAGATGATTTTTTATCTGCCAAAGTTCGGCAAGCATCGCCATAGATGATTTTTTATCTGCCAAAGTTTGGCAAGCGTCGCCGCAGATTATTTTGATACGGAAAATTGACAATAATAACCTGCGTAACATAAGTTGTTGACAGATGTTGCGTACTGTTTTTTTGAATGTGATGATGCAATATTACAATAAGAAACTGTTCTCACAATT
>JAITVO010000293.1 GCA_031285765.1 Cytophagaceae bacterium
TCGACACGCTTGCACAACACTGTGCAACCCTCACCACAACTCTTTCAAATTATTTTGCTCTTTCAACCGGGTCAAGCAAGCCGTTTATGGTAACTGCTTGCGTAATTCCATTTTTCTCAAGATTATCAACCTGGTCTTTCATTAACGATTGTAAAGGTGAAATGACAACTGTTAAGCCATTTACACTTTCTCCACTCATCAATGCCGGCACTTGAAAGGTGATAGATTTCCCGCCGCCGGTAGGGAAAACAGCGAGTATGGATTTGTTGTCAACGGCAACTTTAACTGCTTTTTCCTGCAGCGGTTCGTTACCATAAGTTCTAAATGAATCAAAACCGAGAAATCGCTTCAATCCTGCGTGTATGTCTAAGGCTTTATTACAATAATCACATCCCCACACACAGGGTTTATTGCGTAAACGCAACATAATTTGTTCCACTTCCGGATAATTTTTCAGTACCCAGGGAGGCGTAATTGAATATGCTGAGTTGCTGCGTATAAAAGAACTTATCAGAGATAAACAATAAGCAAGTTCTATCGGATATGTAGAAATGATTTTTGTCAGATCTGCGTGTTCGCAAATTTCATTCTCAAATTTTTGACGAATGATTTTCTCAATGTTCGTAGTTTTATTATTGAAATCCATAAAACCAAAGAAATTACGACTTTCTTTTTCTTGTTTATAATCTATGAATTGAAAAAAGGCTTGAAATTCTTTCTTTTCAGCCAACAGTAGATAGAAAATTTGTTGTAGTGTTTTCTCTGTTTGCTTGAATGCGGTAATCTCGTCGTCAAACAACTCTTTTGCTTTGATTGAGTCATTCAAGGGATTATTTCTTTCGTCCGATTGTAGTTTGTCGTCTTTTAATAATTTATGATATGGTTTTGTCGGGAATAGCAAGGGGGAAAGATACAATGTATCAATTATGTTCGATAGATTTATTCCTGCATCATCTATTGCTTTGCCAATATATTTTATATCGTGGTTAAGAATATTGTGTCCGCAAATGAATTGAACTCCGTTGAGAAACTGTACAAACTCAGGTACAGAGGCTTTATGGAAAGAAGTGCCGTCATTCTTAGTGCCTCCAATGTTAAGTATCTTGTGGCTCTTTGGCTCAATTTCAGTATCAACAAATGCGATTGAGGTCATTTCTATTCAATTTGTACTTATCTTGCATAAGATACAATTTTTGTTGAGTTTTTACCCGTAAAAACTTTTTTTTGCAAAAATTCTCTTTAAGTCACCTTCAAGTTTCCACAACCAATGAGGTACGTGCCAATGGCAGTTAACGCTTCGGCGGATATGCGCTGTTGCGGGGGGGGGGCGAAGCCACCACACTCGCAATGGCGCATATCCGTCAGTTGTGCGTAGTCCGCGGAGCGGCTTGCCGCCGAAGCGTTGATACGCAATACGCGAAGCGGATTGCGTATCAACGTTCCGGCTGTATGCGACGTGCGAGCGAAGCGAGCATGTGGGCATAGCCCCGAAGCGCATACAGACTTGTTAGAGGCTGTGCGTTTCATTGGCTTTGCGGATTATTCAAAAATAACTAACTGTTTGTTTTTATTGCAAACAGAATGATTACCTAACCCTATACGCATCAATAAATCCTTTGTGATTGCCCGCTTTGCATCGGTAAACATGCGGGTTTAATTCATTTAATCCAATTTTTCTTTTGACCTTTTGCAACCACTCACTGTGATTCTCTGAAACTTTTTTGCTGTCAAAAGAAATTAAAACTTTGCGGTTTTCTCTGTCTATTTTTACCATAAAACCTCTATCACTTGCCGAATTACCGTGAATAGTCTGTCGAAAACTCATTTCATCTTCTGGATATTTTTTGCCTGCTTCTTCGTGCGCCCAACCATAATTCAACAGCAAAATTTGCGGAACAAATTTTACCGCACGTGGCGAAGGTTCAATGTGAAACAAAGTTGTTAGCGAACTTGTATTCATTCTTTGGGCTTTCAATTCCCATTCGGCAGCATTGGGTATTGGTAAATTGTTTTCTTCTATTCCCAACAAATCTTCAAGCGTATTTCCTACTCCGCCAGCATTGCCTTTAGCTACTACCGTATGTAACGGGTACTTACTACCGTATGCAGCATTGTGCTACTAACGCATGTAACTACATGCTACTACCGTATGCAGTGATGTGCTACATACGTATGTAGTTTTTGGCGGGTACGGAATGCCGCCGGATAGCATTATTTATTCGTCAAACTGCATTCCCTGTTTCCACGCTTCCACAGGTGTGAATTTTATGCCTTTGGGATTAATCGTCGTAATTTTATCCACAATGGATTTGTGTACCAAATGCGTGGGATAGTCTTCTTTCATTCGGAAAAACAGCCGTTGTTCCAATGGCACTTTGGAGAGTTTTTCGGGTGAAAGCACGATTTTACGTATCCACGATACCTCTCCGTCTATTTCGCTTATATCGCAATCCGATTTCTCCAAATCCATGCACTCCACGCGGTTGTAGTTGTGCATGAGCCAATAGCCGTCAACCGCCGTTCCCTTTTTTACTTCAACCGAAGCGGGGATAAACTGTACATTGTGCAGTTTGAGCGGCTCAAGAATGGCATACAAACTGTCCGCAAATGCAAGGACACTTGTCACGCTATGGAAATCGACCATTTCCGGTTTCTTGGGCGCAGGTTTCCAGAGGCACATTTCAAGTTTCTTTATTTCAGAAAGAGGGCATTTCTTAAAAAAAATATCCCCTTCATTGACGTCTTTATAATCCAATGTGGGATAATTCGGATTATTGTCGCTGTCTATCAAATAATATTCAAATTCGGTGTTCATTGTTTTTATATCGTTTAAATTAATATTTCAGTGAATATTCCGCAGCAGTTCGCCGGCTTTCATTTCCATTTTCGAGAAGGCAAACAGTTTCCTGCCCAAATCTTTGAGCGACGCGCCGATATGATACACCGTATCGTCTATTATCAGAAAACGGTCGTGAAAGGTAGCGGATTCGCGGATGCTTACAGGTTCGTATTGCGCATTGTGCTTTATCAAATCCAAATGCAGCTGTTTGGATATTTGCTTCGTGTAGATAGTCGCATCGACTTTGGCTCCGCGTTTCGACAAGAGCAGCAACACCGTTTCATCAACGTAATTATCGAGCAGTACAATCGTCTTCTGCGCCGACTTTATCAGGTCGGAGGCGAAAATCTGTCCGTCATAAAATACGCCCTCTTTGGGAGGCAATTCCGTACGAACAACGAAATCAATCTGTTTTTGCTGTTCGTGCAGCATCCGGTCATGCAGGGCAAGTTTGCTGTCTATCTGCTCCAGACGCTGATTTATGACATAACCGCGCAGCAGGTAATCCTTTATAATTTTGTTTGCCCAAATGCGAAACTGTGTGCCCCGTTGCGATTTAACGCGATAACCTACCGAAATGACGACATCGAGATTGTACAGGGTTGTCGTGTACTGTTGATCGCCATCTTTACCCACATGTGCAAATTTTGCACACGTGATATTCTCGTCAAGTTCTCCCTCTTTGAAGATGTTATTGATGTGTCTTGTAATAACCGTTCTGTCCCGTTCAAAAAGCACAACCATCTGCGCCTGCGTAAGCCACACGGTTTCGTTTTCGAGGCGTACTTCCAAGTGAATAATATCGCTCGGATTATAGAGTATGATTTCGTTTTGAGCATTCATCTGAGGAACATTTTATTTTTCTCGCCACAAAATTAACAAATTTCATCCACATACGGGCATTTATACCCTGCCGAACATCATCACCGCGCCAACCCGCACCGCTGCGCAGCCAACCCATACCTCGTTGCTGATTGTTAGACACTTGCACGCCTGTTAATCCCCAACTTTGCTGTTCATCACTAAAATCCAACGAGTATGAACAGAAAGAATAAACACCATGCGCCGGATATATCCTGTTTCCGGCTATCCCTGACGGCATTCCTCCGTGAAAGCCATCCCGAACGGTTGCGCGACAACCGATTTATCATCGCCTGCACCGATGCGGCGACCGAAGCCTACGAACAGGCTAACCGCTGCAAAGTTTTACTGCTTATTTTCAGGAACGTGCAAACCTCATAGCTGTCCACCCAGCCGTCTTCGGGTTCTTCCTCCGCCTTGGCCTGTATAGCGGCAACAAACTTGGCTATCGTGCTGATATTCGCCTGTAATTCCTTGAATGCCTGCGATTCTATCGTGATGACTTCCATTTTCCTTAATTTTGAAAATTAATTTGATGCAAAGGTCGGGAGTCCGAAAAACCTGATTTCCCAACTTGGGAAAAGAAAATGATGCTATGGGATTTATCGAAAATGTAATCTGTTAATACACAGCAAACTACATTTTCGCCGATTGGCAAAAACATGCGAAAAAGGCTGAAAAATCCCCAATATTTTTTACGGGAAGATAAATCGCTGATAATTAGGTCAAAAGATGTATTCGGCAGATGAAAACGCACAAAAAGAGAGCAAAAACAGGTTGTTTTTGCCGTAAAAAGCCGGAATGGGCGGCAAAAAAATTACCCGACCGAAATTTGCCGAAACGAATGCCAAACCCGCTTGGGGGCGAAAGGTGTTCGCAAAGCTAT
>JAITVO010000300.1 GCA_031285765.1 Cytophagaceae bacterium
AAATGCTCGGTTATTTTCGCCCGGAGTGGTCTCTATACTTGGTATTTCAATTTGTTTATACTTCTTTTCTCCCATACTCTATTTTTAAAGGCGCAAATTTACGCATTTTTCTTCCAATACTGCAATCTGTTTTATCCAACGTTTTAAACAGAAAAATATCAGTAGCAAAGGTAAAGAACTTGGGCGGAACGTCAGAGAACCCGTGCGCAACAGCAAACAAATCTATCATCCGCTGGCGGCGTGAGATAAAAAGCGTGTGCAGCAATTTGTCGGTACCAGCATTGAAATAAGCGCGACAGTCATCAAACACAATGATACCTCGAGTGAAATATTTGAGTTTCTCCATTGTGTCATCTTCGTAGATGTGCCGCTGTATGCCGGTAAACTTGTAGTCCGAAGGTTTGTCCAGCGGATTGTCGGGACAGTCTCCCCATTCCATATCGTGTGGAGTTACTACCAGGCACTTTTGCCCGCTATCTTCCAGTATGCGCCGCACGAGGGTAGATTTCCCCGTGCCATTAGTGCCCAGTATTTGAGAAATATATTGAGGACAAAATGGCGGTTAGCCTCACTCTCTACCATCCTTTTAATGAGCAAATCGAAGATTGACCCCATAAATGCCCGTCTGTTGTATGGGGGTTAAAACAAAAAGTACAAAAAAATAAAGGAATGGAAAATAAGCGAGAATGCCGATGAATAAAGAGATGTAGGACGTAAAAGAAAACAAGAATCTTTTAAAACAAATTGTACATTTACTTTAATTCGGTTTAATTCCGGTTTAATTTTTAAGCGCAAAAAGAGGGCATAAGTTTAATAGTGGTTTAATAATAGAGGCGACAGTGCCGAAAATAGGATTAAAGCACCAAAAACACCACACAAAACACCGCAGAAAGCCCATAGAATGGCAGATATGGACACATAACGAAACAATGATGCCTCCCGTAAAAAAGGAGGTTTTTTTATGCTTATATGCCAGCGAAAGGAGGCTTATTTGATGCCTGCACGGATAACCGGAGCAGGCATTTTTGTGCCCAAAAACAGCCGAAAAACACCTATAAAAAAACAACAGAATAACAAACGGATTAACAACGGGCTAACAAAACGGTATTTTAAAACACGCCCAGTTACCTCCCTTTGGTAGTTAAAATATGCACGAGTTAGGCGTTTTTTACGCGAGTACCCCCCCGTTAATATTTTGACCAAAACAAACAAAAATACCACAAATATCTAACAAATAGACTTTTAATTGTATTTTTCCGAAAATGATATTTTAAAAAACGTGTGTGCGCGGAGGTTTGTGTGCGTAATGCGCGCAAGTGCGTGTGTTGGCACGCTATTCTTGTCTGATTACGCCCACAACAAGCGACACGGCGTATATTTGCGATTTGTGAATATTGACTGATGGATAGGAGGGGTTTTCGCTACATAATAATATGTGGTCGTTATCTTCTGCCTGATTGATTCGTTTTACCAGTGCGCCCTGCACAGTGTCTATTACATAAACCTTGTTCCACAGAAAAAACAGGTCGTTTAATGGCAGTTTTTTGCAGGCAACGAGGTCTCCGCTGTTGTATTTTGGCTGCATAGAGGAACCTTTGACCTGTATGAGAAATTCCGCATCCTTGAACATCGGCACAATATACCGCTCACAATCGTAATCCAATATCTGCATTTCGCCGGAACCAAAGCCAGCCATCGCGCCAAGCGGTATGAGCGGAATGCCCGCATCGCTACCTTCCGGCACTTTATTTATTGCCTGTTTTTGAGGTGTAGGCGTGCCATCGGAAGCATCCGGCTTCGTTTTTTCCGGTTTTGCTTCGCTTTTTAGCATTTCTCCAGCACCAGTCAGGAGCCATTCAGGAGAGATATGTGCATTTGCGCATATTTTTTCCAATACATCATAGGAAGGTTTCCCTTGACGTGTTCCCACTATGTTTTCAACCACCGAAGGAGCAATGTCTACTGACGTTGCAAAATAACGCTTATTGCCTGAATATAGTTTGGTTATTATCGTTTTAAGCCTCTCGTTTATGTTCATGACAAAATATTTATGCGCAAATGAGAATATTTATTGAGAAATATTTGGACGATATGCGCAAATGCACATATCTTTGCAGCCGTAAAAATAACGTATGTAATATTAAAAAATTATCAGATATGAATCCAATAAAAAAAACACGCGCTGAACTTATTCAGGAATATTCTTCTCGGATGCGATATAGTTTTGAGACCGCTTCGCCTCAGAAGTGGCTGAAAAGAGATTAAATTTTTCTTTGACCAGTTTTGAAGGATTATATAGAAAAGGTTCTATTTCAGTTAAAGCGTCTCTTATTGCTTTGTCGTTTTCGTCTATAAAATTTGAATACAAATTTTTATAGGATTCTTCCGGGAGCATTTCTGAAAAAACACTCAACAGCATTTCATTGGTAACTCTTTGTTTTGCTTTAATGACATAGACATCTATTAGAAGTTGGTCAATAATATCTTTCATATAAATCGCCTTTAAATATTACAAATGTTTTATGGGCGCAAAAATAGTAAAAAATATGGGAAAATCAATTATCACACAAAAACCGCCGCGACAAGGCTACATCAGCGAACTGGCTGCGCTCTGTGGCTGCACCAGGCAGACAGTGAGTAGAGCAATTGTCGATAACTCTCCGGGGAAAAAGTCGGAGATGGTGCGGAAGATGTATCGGACGAAATATGGCAGGGATTGCGAAAAAGGGAAGTAATGAAGCTAAGGGCTGTAATGGCTTTAATGACTATAATGAATGGAAAATAGATGTTGCCACAGGAAATGCGGCACAGTGATGTGTAAGCCGGGAGAAATGAGCAAATGCTCAAAGTGCTGGTATTTCAGTGAAAAAAGACAAGAATGTATTATCCGGAATTTGACTGGGAAGTGGTGAAGAAATATCAATTGTAAAAAAAACAATAAGGGCAATAAGGACTATAAGGGACTTAATGGCTATAAAATAAGAATGATATGAAACAAATATTTTTATCAGATAACTTGAAGCGAGAGATGCTCGCGATTAAGTGGGACGTGAAGCCAGGGGAGCGCAGAACCATCAGTTCCCGGATGCTGTGGGGTGCGTTGAATTTCAGCATCAATTCGGGACTGGCGCGGACACTCAGGGCGGCGGCGATGCAGAGAGGCGGAGTGATGTATGACAGCGAGGCTTCGGACGAAAGGAACGGCTACCATCCTGACTGTGAACTTGTAAACGACAAAAAAAACAAAGTGATGCAGTTTTTCTTCAAGAAAAAAGTGATACTAACGCTGCACGGATGCAATAACCTGGCAGTAATAGAATCTGCGCTGGGCAGAGAGGAATTTCAGGACATCAAGACAATTAAGCAGTTGATGGACTTGCAGTTTGCGGCGGAATGTATTTTTGTCGGAACTTTGATAAACGAGAAAAAGGCTATAAGGGCAGCAAGGTGCTTAATGGCTGTAAAATAACTAATTAAAAATAAAAAAAAATGGCTAAAAGAGAAAAGAAAGTGGTGCAGCAAGGCATCACGCAAGGAGAATTTGAGGCGGCATTGGAGCACGCCGGCAATGACAACTCTTTCCGTTAGTGGCAATAACATCATAAAAGGCGATGCAGCCAGCACAGAGGTGTTTGCAGGTGGGCTTACGCTTCTGGAAGGCTCGCCGAACAGCACTGTCCTGCGATCGAATGGGGCGATTAGACTAAATCTTAGCAGCCAAGAGACATCTCTTTATGATTTAAATGGGTTTAGTCCATTTAATTATATGTTCGGCACGACTACTATTAATTCGGCAAGCGCAGCTAAAATAAATGTCGGAAACGACATGCGAATTTCGATGTCTGTAGGCGAGACAAGCATTGTGCGTCCAGTAGTCGGTGGAAGTGCCATAGAAATGGACGAATGGAACTTGCGCCTACGCACGGCTAACGGAAATACAGTGTTTTATGCTTATAACGGTGAATTAGTAATGTATCAGCCGACTGGTGGAGGCGATGTGTTGAGAGCGAATAGTGGCAGTGTTTGCGTGTCGCCGCCGGGTGTGTCAAACTACGGAAAGGGGCTCTTATTGAGTCCTGAAAAAGCAACCATTTCAACGCTTAATAGCAGCGTTGGATTTGAATTGACTCAAGACACAACATATCTTAGTGCTGGTGGTGTAAAAAGGATTGAACTCAATAACGCAGGTGTCTTATTTTCCTGGCGTGGCGACATATTTCCCAAACATATTTGACGGAGCGTCTGTATCGAATCTTGATGTATTTGTGCGAGCGAATGATGCTATGGGAATGGTCTATAGACTTTCGTTCGACGAAATGAAAGTTCGGATGGGCATTGATGTTGCTGAGCAAAACTTCACCGACCATATATCAGAAGACTTGCTGCGCTGGCAGAGCATTCTTGACGACAGGACTAAGCAGTGGAAAGCAATAGAAGCATTGCAAAACAAAACCACATCAGGCTCTACGCCCGAGGATATGCCTACTACGTCTGAAACTGATGCTGGCTATATTGTCGCCAACGCACTTGGCGGCGTAGTAACTTATAAAACAAAGGCGGTGCTCGGACTTCTGCTTGGCTCCGGAACCTTAACTATAAATGGCGTGCAGGAGGACAAAGGTCTTACGCTTATAGGCGGAGTGTCGGGAACAAAAGTCGTCAAGGATGGCGATAAAGTTCAATCTGTCAATATGGAATCGCTCACATTTACACCATACATTGCGGCATAAACCCATTAATCACTAATCATTAAAATCATTATTTACTAATCAATTAATTTCAATAAAAATGAGAAAACTGAATTTAACACAAGAAATCGAAGTATTTGCCCAGCAAATGAATC
>JAITVO010000042.1 GCA_031285765.1 Cytophagaceae bacterium
ATGGTAACGCAGCATATCCATTACGCCGACGGCGGGAACAGCTACCTTAAACAGGTCGGGACGCTGATTGGCAACCGCGCCTACCAGCAAGCCTCCGTTGGATCCGCCAAAGATGGCTACGCGACTGCTGTTGGTGTAGTTTTCGCCGATAAGGTATTCGGCGGCGGCAATAAAGTCGTCGAACACATTCTGTTTGTTCATCAGCGTGCCTGCTTCGTGCCATTCTTCACCGTACTCACCTCCTCCGCGAAGATTTGCCTGCGCGTATATGCCGCCGTTTTCGAGGAACGGAAGCCTGCTGGTAGAGAAGCCCGGATTCAGTGGCACGTTAAACCCTCCATATCCGTAAAGAAGAACGGGATTGTTGCCGTCTTTTTTCAAATCTTTTTTATAAGTAAGGAACATGGGGATTTTTGTGCCGTCCTTGCTGGGATAAAACACTTGCTCGGTGGTGTATTCTTCGGGATTGAAGGCTACTTTGGGCGCAAGATAAAGCGTGGATTCGCAGGCGTCGATGTTGTATTTATAAATGGTGGCGGGGAAAGTAAACGAGGTAAAGGAGTAGAATACTTCGCTGTCGTTTTTTGTGCCGCTAAAACTGACCGAACCCAGCGTAGGAAGTTTTATTTCGGTTACTCTTTTGTTGTCAAGTTCAAACACAAAAGCGTGGTTAGATGCGTCTTTGTCGTAGGTTACAAACAGTTTGCCGCCAATTATCTGTGCATTCGAAAGCACCGATTCAGTTTCAGGAATCAGTTCTTCCCATTTATCAATAAGGGGCAAGCCTGCATCGGCAACCATAATTCGATATCGAGGACTTTCAAAGTTGGTGAGGATATATATTTTGTCGTCAACTACTCCAACGGGGTAGTACGAATAATCCATATTATTGGTCATTCGGATGTTTATAGTGTAGGCAGCAAGATGTTTCATACCTGCAATGTCGTTCTTTAAATAAGTAACATAAAGATTGTTTCCCTTTTCGGCGCCCGATTCTATGATAAACATAAACCTTTCATCCTCATCTACCGAAGCCGAATAGAAGCGTTTGGGATGTTCTTTATTTTCATACACAAGTTTGTCGTCCGATTGCGGCTTGCCCAACTGGTGGTAATATATTTTATGGTTTTCGTTTTTGTGCGAATATTCCTTGCCTTCCACGGGCGCATCGTAGGCACTGTAATAAAAGCCGTTGTTGTGCCACGCGGCGCCGCTGAACTTTGCCCACTCAATATGGTCGCCCGTAAACTCTCGCGTAGCAAGGTCAAGTACAAAAATTTCGTTCCAGTCCGATCCGCTTCTTGATATGCTGTAAGCAAGGTATTTACCGTCGTTAGAGAAGTTGATGTCAGTAAGCGCCACCGTTCCGTCGTCCGAAAGCGTGTTAGGGTCGAGCAATACTTCTGCTTCACCATCCAAAGTTTTTTTAACGTACATCACGCTCTGGTTTTGCAATCCGTCGTTCTTGAAGAAATAGTATTTGCCATTGCGTTTGATGGGCGTTCCTATCTTTTCGTAATCTGTAAGCTGGGTGAGCCGCTGTTTCAGTTTGTCGCGAAATGGAATTTGCGAAAGATACGCCGACGTTACTTTGTTTTGAGCCTCTACCCACGCCAATGTTGCCTGCGAGGTGTCGTTTTCGAGCCAGCGATAGGGGTCGGGCACTTCGGTTCCGAAATAAACGTCAACCGTGGCGTCCTTTTCAGTTACGGGATAGTTTGTTTTTCCCGATAGATTACATGCTGTGATAATTGCCATGATTCCAAATAAAAATACAGATACTTTTTTCATAATAATAAAGAAGTTGTTTTAGTGATGAATTTTTCGGCACAAAGATATGTAAAGTGAATGGGATTTCCATTAAAATTATTTCTATTTGTGTATGAATTAAAAATAACTACCTTTGCGCAATTCAAAAATAATTTCAACAGACGCAAAATCGTAAAACTAATGAATAAGATTATCAGTAAAACAAATTTCTCCAAAAATGTGGTTAGTATCGAAATTGAAGCGCCACGTATAGCTAAAGCCCGCAAAGCAGGTCATTTTGTAATAGTTCGCGCCGACAAAAACGGCGAGCGTATTCCATTAACTATTTCATCGGCAAATATTGAAAAGGGTACTGTCACACTTGTTATTCAAAAAGTGGGCGTTTCGTCGCGCAAATTAGCAAGCCTCGAAGTGGGCGATACGGTTTCGGATATAGTTGGACCATTGGGGCAAGCAACACACGTTGCGAATGTGGGGACTGTGCTTGCCTGCGGAGGAGGCGTAGGTGTTGCGCCGCTTCTGCCCATTGTAGAAGCGATGAAAAAAGCGGGCAACAGGGTAATCACAATCATCGCAGCACGCACCCGCGAACTAATTATCCTCGAAGAACAGATGAAAGCCTATTCCGACGAGCTGTTAATTATGACCGATGACGGCTCATTCGGTACAAAAGGTTTGATTACCGAAGGGATGGAAGCGGTTATTGCACGCGAAAAAGTAAATCAGGTAATTGTTATAGGACCTGCCATTATGATGAAGTTTGCGGCATTAACAACAAAAAAATACGACATCCCCACCATTGCCAGTCTCAATACAATTATGGTTGACGGAACGGGCATGTGCGGTGCGTGTCGAATTACGGTTGGCGGCAAAACACAATTCGTTTGTGTTGATGGACCCGAATTTGATGCGCATCAGGTTGATTTCGACGAAATGATGCTGCGGCTCAGCGGTTATCGCGAATTCGAAAAACAGGCTGAGGAGGAGTATTTTAAGGGGAATTAATACCAAACCGCGATCAAATATTTTAACTTGTTTGATCGCGGCTTGGTATTAGCTACTGAGGCTGTTTTTTATTATTAATAACTGATGTTACGCGGGTTATTATTGTCAATTTTCCGTATCAAAATCATCTGCGGCGACGCTTGCCGAACTTTGGTAAACGGAAAATCATCTGCGGCAATGCTTGCCGAACTTTGGCAAATGGAAAATCATCTGCGGCACTTTTTGCTTTGCGTAACATAAGTTAATAAATGAGGTGTTAGATTGACAACAAGACAACTTACGTAAAAACATGTAT
>JAITVO010000044.1 GCA_031285765.1 Cytophagaceae bacterium
TATCACTGAAAGCGGTTTCAATTCTCTTACGCTGTATGGATATAACTGATGTTACGCAATTTCTCTCCGTTGTGAGGGTCTGTTTTTTATTTTCTGTACCCATTTCACATATTGTGAGAACAGTTTCTTATTGTAATATTGCATCATCACATTCAAAAAAACAGTACGCAACATCTGTCAACAACTCATGTTACGCAGGTTATTATTGACAATTTTCCGTATCAAAATCATCTTCGGTGATGCTTGCCGAACTTTGGCAAATGGAAAATCATCTGCGGCACTTTTTGCTTTGCGTAACATAAGTTAATAAATGAGGTGTTAGATTGACAACAAGACAACTTACGTAAAAACATGTATTATCCGCATCATCCGTGTTCAAAAAAACTTTTTTGTTTTCCGACTTATATCACCTCCACATTCGATGTTTGCATCCAGCCTGTATTCCCGTCGTTGAGCTCCACTTCGTACCATTCGCCGAGTGTTTGGAGGATTGTTACGCGGGTGCCTTCGTGAAGCACAAAGAGTTCGGTACCGCTGCGGTCAGGCGAACTGCGCACGGTTACAGATGGTGTGAAAACAATAGCGCGGTCGCGATTAATCAGTCGCTGCTTCTGGTCGTATGAAAAGACGAATGTTACCACTGCACCTGTAACAAACAGTACCGCAATGAAGAATGAAATTTTCCGAATGGCGGTTGTCCGCGAAAAGAAATAAAAAAAACCGCCTACGAGTGCAATCACAAACAGCACAATGGAGATAACCGCCCATTTATCGGAGTCAGTGCTGCTGCGCAACAAGGCAAACCAACGACTGATGAAAAATTCACCGACAGTTTCAATCTTATCAGCTGTTTGACTGTATGCTAGCTCAAGATTGTAACGTACGTCACGGTTTTGAGGCGCCAAAAGCAACGCCCGCTCGTAGTTAATAATTGCCTGCGGAAGGCTGCCGCTGCGATAATAGGCGTTTCCCAAATTGTAGTACACTTCAGGCGATTCAACGCCTGTTTTCAGAATCTCCTCGTAGCTATTGATGGCTTCGCGAAAGCTTCCTTCCGAATAAAATGCGTTGGCTTTGTCGAAACGTTCATCAGCTGCCAGCGGACTAACCATCGCAAAAGCAAGTGTCATCATCAGCAGTGCATATTTAAAATGTGTATTTGTCATGATATTAATTAGAATTTCAATTTATGTTCTATCCTGTTTTTGAAAAATATTTTGGCTAAAGCTTATCTTTGTTTGTTCTTCATCCGTTGGTTGAAGCCAACGGCAATGAATTGATTTATGTTACCTTGCCTGCTTCATTTCCGCCATTTTTAACCGACGGAACAAATTGGTAAAATATTATCGAACTTTTAGATTCTCATATTTTTTCTTTTTGATTATCTCAATTTATTTTCAAGTTTACTGATGGTATCAATTGCCTTACGGTAAAGCTGGTCGCGCTCGCTAACATCAGACTGTGGCGCATAGCGGGCATATTCGCATGTGTCTAAGATGCCCAGAAAATCTTCCGCAAGAGTTTCGTCGGCACCACGCTCGGTCAGTATCGACTTGGCATTGTCGCGGGTAAGTTCCGACACGGGAATCGACAGCTTATCGCCCGTATATCCCCAAAGAGCGCGGCTCAACTCTTCATAAAACGCTTCCTTTTCGTCTTTTTTAAGATGTTCAGCCGATTTTTTCAGCCGTTTGCGGGCAACCTTGTTCGCCTTTTTGGTTTTTACCTTTTGGATGTCGGCATTCTCCTTTATTCGCTTGCGGTTAATAAAGAAAATTAGCACAAACAGCACAAGCGGAATAATGTACCCCAGCATAAACAGCGTGCTTCCGAATAGGAACGTATTGATGGGCTTCAGTTCCACGTCGCCAGTTTTAATAAAACGGATGTCGGTGCCGAGAATTTTCATGTTTTCGCGAGTTACGCCAGCGGGTGATTGAATGGTTGTTCCGCCAACATCGTCGCCTGCGCCGCGTTCCACACTGATGGTAATGGGATTGCTTCGCAATGTGCGGTACTGCCCTGTTGCAGGATTAAAATAGGAGTACTCTACCGCTGGTATTTCAAACGTTCCCGCATGACGGGGAATGATGAGCGTTTCAACCGTGCGCGAGCCTTTTCCGCCCTGCGAAGTTTGTGTGATGTTGCTCGATATTTTTGGGTCGAATACATCGAAGTCGGCAGGAAATTTAATTTGCGGATTGCCTGCAAATCGTAGATTGCCAGTTCCCGAAACTGTTGCCTTGATGGTGATACCGTCGTTTGCCTTTGCGTCGGTTTTGGATGCGGTAACATTGAGCGTAATATCGCCCACAACTCCCGAAAATGCTGATGGACGCGGCGATGGCAGCTGTTTTACGTTGATGCTTAACGTTTTTGAGTTCACGCGCCGTTTCACAGTTCGGTAACTCTCAAAGAAATCGTCAAAAATGCTACGCGACTGGCGAGCCTCCCGCTGTCGTACCATAAATTCGATAGACGTAGGTTCGATGGTTATTTTGCCTGCTGCTTGCGGATAAATCACTTTTTGGTTGAGAATGCCTGCCTGATACGTTTTTCCGTTCACATTCTCTACACTCCATTGAATTTGCCCCTGCGTATCGAATTCTTCTACCATAAAGTTTTTGAGGTCGGGATTTTTGATGTCCGAAATACTTTCGAGATTAACACGGGTATAAATTTTTGTAGTAAGCAACACAGGTTCATCCTGATAAACCTGTGATTTGTTTGCCGTTACGGTAACAAACAGGTCTTCGGGCGAATACGCCCCATCCACTGTGCCATTCTGCTGAGCGCCGCCCTGCTGCTGTGTTCCCTGACTGCCCGACGAAACATCGGGCGCAATTACCTCAACCACAAGGCGATTCGATTCAATTCGTTTGCCCTTAACGTCAATACTTGCCGAAGGAATAGTAAATGTTCCCGTTTTATCGGCGCGAAGAATGTAAGTAAAAGAGTACTCAACCGAGCGGGTTACGTTTCCGTTGATAATGCTCATGCTAGTGCTTGTGGATGTTGACGGTCCCATCAATATTTGGAAATCGGCTAAATCGGGAACCCGCAAATCGGTGCTTTCCGCATTAACTCTATAGACCAACTGAAAACGACTTCCCTGTACCACTGCTCGAGGCGCTTCAGCCGAAATCGTCGCGTCTTGGGCAAATATTGCTGTAAGTCCCAAAAACAATAAAAATATGCTTGCTGTTATGTGTTTCATATATTATTTAGATGTTATTTTAAATATGTATATGTATGACATTTCTGCCTCAAATCATAAAATCAGACGCCGTAAAACTAATAAATTCATTTATTAGTTCGCGTTTATTAGTGCCATTTTTTTGTTTATTTCACATCTTATTGCCAATAAATCGCTCATTATTATGGCAAACCTTTTGCTGCAATCAAAAAACATTCCATTATTGAAAAAAACTGTTTTGAACTGCGATTTTAATAAGATTTAAATGTTATGTGTACGAATGTTGTTTTGTTGAAAAATCAGAGAGTATTTAATTGATGATATATAAAAATGTGTTTTGATTTTTTTATAGGCATTATACTCATTTACATAACATGATAATGACACAGTTACCATTTCAACCAATTTTGAAACAATCTTTGTTCTGAGTGTCATTCTGCTCAAATAATGAATGACATTTAAGTTATTCTGCTTATTCCAACAGTATATTTCTTTTTCCTGAGTCAATTTTTCAGGAGGGATAACTTATTTGTAGGTTTTCCAATTATCTGTATATACAATGTTTACCTTATATTTCAGTCTTTCGTATAATCGCTTAAATGTATGAGCATTACGATTGCCAATTTTTACCAAATCCTTGCTAGAACAAAAAGGACATGCAATTATATGCTGATGTTTCATGATTGTTTTTTGCAAATAAGTAGCTCAACAGAATTAATTTAAATGATGTTTTTCCGGTTTCATATACGTTATACCAATGCTAACGGCAACTTTAGAATGGATGCGCGTCTTGTGAACTTTAAATATCATGCAGCTTA
>JAITVO010000127.1 GCA_031285765.1 Cytophagaceae bacterium
AAATAAATGATAAATGGAAAACTACGAGCCGATATTCAACATAACACCCGAAATTCTGACTACGGTTTATGAAATAGCCGCCGACTTGGAGCGTATTGACATTATTCGCGAGAAGACATTAACGCCGCAACTGCGTAAAGAAAACCGTATAAAAACGATTCATTCTTCGCTTTGGATTGAAGCAAATTCACTTACATTAGAGCAGGTTACGGATATTGTTGAAGGTAAACAGGTGATTGGTCCGGTAAAAGATATTTTGGAGGTAAAAAATGCCATTACCGCTTATGACGAGCTATTGGACTGTAATCCGTATAATGAAAAAGATTTGCTCCGCCAGCATGGTCTATTGATGCATGGTTTGGTTGATAACGCAGGCAAATACCGCAATGCCGGTGTCGGCGTTTTCGAAGGTAACGTTCCCATTCATGTTGCACCGCCGCACTCACAGGTGCCTGTGCTGATGCGGCAGCTACTCCATTGGGTAAAAACAGCAAAGCTGCCTCAAGTAGTCAAAAGCTGCTTGTTTCATTACGAATTTGAGTACATTCACCCCTTTATGGATGGTAACGGCAGAATGGGGCGAATGTGGCAAACGCTTCTTTTATATCAGGAAAACCCGGTTTTTGCATGGCTGCCGATAGAAACCATTGTAGCGCACAACCAGCAGGAATACTACCGTGCCATTCGACGTTCTACCCACCACAACAACAGCGGAATTTTTGCCGCCTTCATGCTTTCGGCTATAAAGAAAGCGACGGCAGAGTTTAAGGAGAAATATAATAGAGGAGAGATAAAAGGTATAGAGGAGAAAAATGTCGGTGTAAATGTCGGTGTAAATGTCGGTGTAAAAAATGACGTTTTAAATGAGATTTTGACCATCATACAACGGAATCCAAAAGTAACCGCAAAAGAAATAGCCGATTTACTGGGTAAAGCAACAAGAACAATAGAAAGAAACTTGAAGAAGCTTCGAGAAGATGGTATCATTATTCGAAAAGGCTCTGATAAATCAGGACAATGGATAATTAAAAACTAAGATCGATATGGCAACAACAATTCCGGTCGGCGAAAGCGAAAGAGCATTACAAAGCAGGGTTATCAGTTTTCTCAGACAGAAACTTGGCTATACTTATCTTGGCAATTTGCAGGACAAGGCAAACAGTAACATTATACCGATGATGCTGAAAGATTTCCTTACCAACAAAATGGGATACAGTGAATACCTTGCCAACAAAGCGATAGAGAAGCTAACCGAAGTTGCTGTTGCCTGTCCAAGCGTCGACAAATTATATTCAGCCAATAAGGAGGTTTATTCTGTTATTAAATACGGCATTAAGGTAAATGATGAAAATGGTGTTCCAAAAACCATTTTTCCTATTAATTGGGAAACTCCCGAAGAAAACCATTTTGCCATAGCCGAAGAAGTTACCGTTTTACACAATTGCGAAAAACGTCCTGATTTGGTTGTTTTTGTAAATGGTATTGCCTTGTCTGTTATAGAACTTAAGAAAAGTACTATTTCAGTTAGTAACGGAATTCGCCAAAATCTTACGAATCAACGTGAAGGCTTTATTTATCCTTTTTTTACCACCGTGCAAATAGTTTCGGCAGGCAATGATAGTGAAGGTTTACGCTATGGAGTAATTAACACCCCGGAAAAGCATTATCTTGAATGGAAAAATTACAATCAAACTTCTAATACTAAAGCAAAGGAAATCAACAATATTTGTACATTACTGAAAGAAAATAAATTGGAATGGCAGTTGTATAGTATCTACAACAAAACACGCTTTTTGGATCTTATCCATAACTTTATCATTTTCGACAAAGGGATAAAAAAGATTTGCCGCCATAACCAATATTTTGGTATATTGGAAGCACAGCAAAAAATATCAAAGCATGAAGGGGGCATTATTTGGCATACGCAAGGAAGCGGAAAATCTCTTACCATGGTATGGCTGTCAAAATGGATATTATCACGCTATCCCAATGCCCGCGTACTAATTATAACTGACCGGGACGAGTTGGATGAACAAATAGAAAAAACGTATAGAGGAGTTGACGAAGCGATTTACCGTACACAATCGTGCAAAGATTTAATAGATAAACTTGGCACTCATGACGAGAGGCTTATTTGCTCTTTGATACATAAATTTGGACATAGAAACACAAGTGGGATAAAAGCAGATAATTACGACATTTATATAGAGGAACTTAAAAAAGCGTTGCCCCAAAATTTTTCAGCCAAAGGATATGTTTTTGTGTTCGTTGATGAGTGTCATAGAACCCAATCGGGCAAACTGCACAAAGCAATGAAAGAGATTCTGCCGAACAGTATTTTCATCGGCTTTACCGGAACTCCATTATTAAAGGAAGATAAGAAAAAAAGCAATGAGATTTTTGGCGAATACATTCATACCTATAAATATAACGAAGCTGTAACAGATAATGTAGTCTTGGATTTGCGCTATGAGGCGAGAGATGTTCCACAGGAAGTTACCAATCAAGCCAAAATTGATGAATGGTTTGAGGCAAAAACACGCGGACTCATGCCGAGAGCAAAAGCAAAATTGAAACAATTATGGGGTAATCTCCAAACACTTTACAGCAGTAAAACCCGTTTAGAAAAAATTGCCTGCGACATAATTTTTGACTTCAATACCAAATCGCGGCTCGAAAATGGCAACGGTAATGCCTTGTTAGTCGCAGACAGCATTTATTCGGCTTGCAAGTATTATGAAATCTTCATTTCAAAAGGATTTGGTCATTGTGCTATAATTACCTCTTTCGATAGTTCATCACAAGTTTTACGCACCGAAACTACAAGTACTGACGAAAATAACGATACTTGGGAAAAATATGAAGTGTATAAGAAAATGTTGAATGGTCAAGATAGGGAGGTCTTTGAAAAAGAAGCGAAACGCAAATTTGTGGAAGAACCTGCCAATATGAAATTGCTTATCGTAGTGGATAAACTTTTGACAGGTTTTGATGCTCCACCATGCACTTACCTTTATATTGATAAGTCAATGAAAGACCACGGTTTGTTTCAGGCAATTTGCCGTGTAAACCGACTTGATGATGAAAGCAAAGATTTTGGCTATGTTGTGGATTATAAGCAACTGTTTGAAAATCTCACTGATGCTGTAAATCAATACGCAGGTGAAAGTAACTTTGATGCTTACGACAAGGAAGATATTGAGGGGTTTATCAAGAATAGAATTGAAGAGGCGAAGTTGTATTTTGACAAAACACTCGATGAGGTCGAAGCACTTTGTGAAGGAGTAAAACCACCGAAAGGACAACTTGAATACGGGCAGTATTTTTGTGGAGAAAACGGTGTTGATGCTGACAAAGATGAAATTTTTGCCCGTATGCGAGAGAAATTGTATAAACTTTCTGCACGGCTCACGAGGGCATACGCTGAGATAAAGCCTGATATGACTGAGGCTGGATACACACAAGAGCAACAAACTGAATTTGAAAAAAGAGTAAAATTCTATGTTGATTTAAGGGATTATATAGGCAGAGCAAGTGGCGATTTTATTGATTTTAAAGCATATCAGCCCGGAATACGGTTTTTGATTGATAACTATATTATTGCTAATGATAGTGAAAAGCTCGGTGCATTTGACAACTTTACTGTACTCAATTTTATTATTCAGCAGGAAGACAAACTAAAAAATGACAATGATAAGTCTTCACAAGAAGCAGCAGCGGAAGCAATTGAAAACAATATTCGTAAAAAAATAGTTGAGAGACAAATCGTAAATCCACTTTATTATGAAAAGATGTCTGCTATTTTACAACGATTGATTAGCGACCGAAAAAATGGAATTATTGCCTATAAGAATTTGCTTGACAAATATTTAGATTTACTCCAAAAGACAGAAAATCCGGAAGAAAATGAGATTTTTCCTTCGTCTATCCGGCATAGTGCCGCGAAGCGTGCATTTTATACGCAGTTCGGCGAAAATGATAAATTAGCCAATGACCTTTACGATGCCGTTATGAGCAGCAGGACAGATGATTTTAGAGGAAACATTGTCAAAATCAGAATAATAAAAAAAGCATTGTACAAAGTATTGAAAAATGACGGCGAGGTTGAAAGAGCTTACGAATTGATTAATGTACAAAGAGAATTTTGATGTCAATGAAAATACAAAATATAGAAATAGAAATAGTTAAAAAAAAGATTAAGAACTTACACCTTTCTGTGTTGCCCCCAAGTGGGACGGTACGGATTTCAGCACCATTATCTGTCAGTGATGAAAATATTCGGCTTTTTGCAGCTTCAAAAATTAGTTGGATACGTGCACAGCAAAATAAGTTTGCTACACAGTTACGCCATAGCGAGAGAGAATATGTATCAGGGGAAACAATTTACATTTGGGGGAAACAATATTTCATGCAGGTGGAGTACAGCTATAAAAGCAATAACTTTTTACTTGATGGAGAAAAGGTTATTTTGACAGTTCGTAAAGAAAGCACAGCAAAACAACGCCGGAATTATGTAAATGAAGTGTTACGACAATACATGAAAGATGAAATCAATCAGTTACTACCTGTTTTGGAACAAAAAACAGGGTTAAAATGTAAACGATGGCTTGTCAAATATATGAAAACTCGTTGGGGAACATATAGTGATGTAACCGGAACAATTTCACTCAATTTGCAACTTGTCCATAAACCGATAGAATGTTTGGAATATATTATTGTTCATGAACTTGGACACACAATATATCGTAGTCATGGCAAGGATTTTATAGCTTATGTGGATACATATCTACCTTATTGGCGTGAAATCAAAAACAAGCTTAATACATTAACTTTAGACTATATAGAAGAGTAAAATATTGGGTGGTGTTTTAAAAAGTATGCTGGTTTAATTTATTGATAATTAGGTCAAAAAGCATTCTTTAGAAACTTTTAGTGATATGTTCAGTGGACTTTATCCGTGCAAATCAAGAAATGTCAAAAAATGGAAAACAATAAATTCCAAAAAATCGTTCTAATAAATTGTTACGTTGATAAATACATCAGCATACTTTTTAATACACCAACAACAAATTATTACAGCAGAAATTCATGATAAGGAGATTCTTAAAACACTGATAATTTCACAAAAAAGAAGTGATTTATTTAAAAGTATTGCTTTAAGTAACCAATCGAAAAATAGATCTAAGTATCTTGATACTTTGATAAATATAGGATGTATAGCAAAAGAGTTTCCGGAGGAGGTGAATCGTCCTACGCAAAGATACTTTACAACCGAATCAGGGAAAAGAATATTAGCGTTGATAAGTGTATGATTTTCAACTCCAAGTTTTTGCTCGTTTCCCGAACATTCTTTACCTTTGCTTTCGGAAACAACTCAAAAGAGTAAACTACTGCAAAACAGCGCAGTCTGTTGGTGATTTTTTTGTGATTTCTCTTCTTTTCAAAAACGATATATTGCAGAAATATAGTCACTTGAATGAATGGTTCATTTTCTTGGAGGTACCACGAAGCAAGAGAGTTACAATATGTAGCTCTCTTTTTTTATGTCCATACAAGATGAGTAGATGAGTATTCATATTTTGTATCCGATTCTAATGCGGTAAATACATCTTAGCATTATCGGAAAAGCCAGGCAAGGATAACTGCCCTATCTTTGCAGTCAAGATAACATCAGTGAAATTATGGAACAGCGACTATCGACAAAAGAAGACTACCTGAAACGGGTTAATATAATTACAGAGTATATCAACGAACATTTGGGTGAAGAGATTGACCTTGAGAAACTGGCCGATCTTGCCAATTTCTCCAAATGGCATTTCCAGCGAATGATGAAAGCTTATTTGGGCGAACCCATCGGCATGTACATAGTAAGGGTAAGGGTGGAGACTGCAGCTAAACTGTTACGTTATTCGGACATGCCTGTGAGCGACATTGTTTATCAGGTGGGGTATAATATGCCGTCTTCCCTGTCGAAACTGTTTCGGATGTTCTACAATGTTTCGCCGAGCGAGTATCGTAATAATAAAAAATTCACAATTATGAGACCAGTTTTGTTAAACGAGAATTTGAATCTAAAAGCCCCCAAAGTGATTCAGCTGGAGCCTCGGCAGGCCATCTACCTCAAACTGACCGGCGGTTACTCTACGCTTGATTTCGGCGGAGCATGGAGCCGCCTGTGGCAATACGTAAAGGAAAACAAGCTCTTTTCGGCAGGCATAGAGCATATTGGCATCTATCATGACGACCCTAAGGTAACCGAAGAGAGCAAGCTGCGGACAGATATTTGCCTGGCGCTGCCGAAGAAAGCCGAGCCGAAGGGGGAAATCGGCGTGAAAACTATCGAAGGCGGCAAGTACGCCATGTTTCTCTACACCGGTTCTTACGAGCATCTGGGTGCAGTGTATGATACCATTTACAGCAAATGGCTGCCGGAAAGCGGAGAGAAACTGCGCAACTATCACTGTTTCGAGAAATACATATCGAATCCGGATAACACGGCGCCGGAGAAATTGAAAACAGAGATTTATGTGCCTGTTGAATAACGGCACTGCTCCGGAGTTGTTATTCGACAGGGAGGAACCGGTGTGTGAAACGGCGGCGAGCTGCCGTTTATTTTACTTCTTGTAATTAAATACGAAGAAACTGTTTTGAATTTACCTGACAAGTTTTTTTTGAGATATTTCCAGAAACTGCTTCACGGTGGTTTCGGCTTTGGGTGAAAGTAAGTTTTTGCTCTTGGAAGTGGTTTCCGACAGGTCGGAAAGTAGGTTTCAGCTCTTGGAAATGGTTTCCGACAGGTCGGAAAGTAGGTTTTAGCTCTTGAAACATGTTTCCGACAGCTCGGAAAGTAGGTTTTAGCTCTTGAAACAGGTTTCCGACAGGTCGGAAAGTATGTTTTTGCCCTCGGAAATGGTTTCCGACATGTCGGAAGGTAGTTTCGTACTTGTTGGGGCCGTTGTTTCGGGTGTTGCTCCCACAATAATGGGGTGTGTTTTCTCTCTCTTAATTTATAATGGATAGTTGACAGTTGACAATTGCCCATATTCAACTGTTAACTGTCCATTATAAATTGTTTTTCACGGTTTCACTGATATTCAAAACGGTTTCCGAATAAAACATCGCAAAAGAACTGTATAGTACATCGGGCTAAACAGGTGTATTCTGTAACTGCACATTAATGAAATGTAAAACAACGGCGTGGATGCCGGGTGAAATATACTGCGAACCCGGCTTGCACTTTGGTATGGCATGTAATGTTGAACACGGCTAAGCGCTGTTGATACATTTGTTATGTGCATTTTCGGAAGAAGTTTGATGCAGGCTGCTTATTCAAGAAACATTTTCAGGTCTTC
Source organism: Cytophagaceae bacterium (assembly GCA_031285765.1). Classification (GTDB taxonomy): domain Bacteria; phylum Bacteroidota; class Bacteroidia; order Bacteroidales; family Marinilabiliaceae; genus WRMI01. The sequence goes on from JAITVO010000127.1 coordinate 7,353, forward strand.
GTCTGGTGTGGTTATGCCGGCTATGCCGAAATTACCGGCCAGCACTTTTGCTACGTTGGGCGACAGGAATGCCGGCAGTGTTGGCCCGAGATGAATGTTTTTTACTCCGAGCGAGAGCAGGGCGAGCAGTACAATTACGGCTTTCTGTTCGTACCACGCAATGTTGTAAACAATGGGCAGTTCGTTTATGTTGTTGAGTTTGAATATTTCTTTCAGTTTCAGGGCAATCAGGGCCAGCGAGTAGCTGTCGTTGCACTGCCCTGCGTCGAGTACGCGGGGAATGCCGCCAATATCGCCCAGTGGCAGTTTGTTGTAGCGGTATTTTGCGCATCCGGCTGTGAGGATAACTGTGTCGGGTGGAAGTTTTTCGGCAAATTCGGTGTAGTAACTGCGGCTTTTGGTGCGGCCGTCGCAGCCTGCCATGACAAAGAATTTGCGTATGGCGCCCGACTTTACGGCATCGACCACTGTGCCGGCCAGGGCAAATACCTGTGCGTGGGCAAATCCGCCGGTAATTTCACCTGTTTCAATCTCTGTGGGGGCTTTGCACTGGCGGGCATGTTCTATCAAACGTGAAAAATCTTTGGGTTTTCCGCCTGTGCGGCCGGCGATATGCGGAAATCCGGCGAAACCTGCCGCGCCTGTGGTATAAACTCTGTTTGCGTAGGTAGAGCTTGAGCGCGGCGGAACAATACAATTGGTTGTGAAGAGAATTATTCCGTTGAACGACTCAAAATCGTCATTCTGCCTCCACCACGCGCTTCCATAGTTGCCTGCAAAATGGCTGTATTTTTTGAATGCCGGATAGTAATGCGCCGGCAGCATTTC
>JAITVO010000154.1 GCA_031285765.1 Cytophagaceae bacterium
AAGTAAAGAAACCCTCTCGAAGACTATGCTACTCACAAAAAAAACACAAATCAATTGAACCTTTGTTCGATAAAAATTTTTGGAAAAGATTTTAGGGTGACGCATTGTCGAAGGCAGGAGCATTTCAATTTATGTACTGTCTGATACCGGTAACAAACAGGTTTTATTCGTGACTATACGCAGCATGATAATTTATTCGAATATTATCTATAAAATATTTCACAATTTTACGGATAGATTTACCGCCTATTTTTGAATAATCGACGTTTTCGGGCGAAACGAATACATATCCCGAAACATCGTCGGCTTGCTGAATAACCGATAAGTCGTTTACTTTACATACAAACGATATATCGGCAGTAAAAACCGTTATTCCCGAAAATAGATATTCGTTGGGAAACGATACAAGATAGCAGGCATCGGTAACATCAAGATTCAATTCCTCTTTTAGTTCTCGGTATAACGCTTCTTCAACCGATTCGCCCGGATCAACAAAGCCACCGGGCAAATCGAGCATTCCTTTGTCGGGCTCAAACGCCCTGACTGTGAACAACAGCTCGCCGGCATCATTCGTAACGAGCGCTGCAACGGCTGCCGAAGCATTTACAAAGTAATGAAAACCGCAGTCTTTGCATTTTAACGAACGCTCGCTTGCTGCTTTAAAATGGCATGAGCCACAACATGGACAAAATTTAAAAATATGAACGGGGTGCATGATTAATTACGAATTATAATAAGTGTGGATGTTTAAAACAGTATTTTTTGAATGCGGATAACACGTATTATCGCGTATTTTATATGAATAACTGATATTACGCAAAGCAAAAACCGCCGCAGATGATTTTTTATTTGCCAAATTTCGGCAAGCATCGCCGCAGATGATTTTTTATTTGCCAAAGTTCGGCAAGTATCGCCGTAGATGATTTTCAATTTGCCAAAGTTCGGCAAGTATCGCCGTAGATGATTTTCAATTTGCCAAAATTCGGCAAACATCGCCGCAGATGATTTTTTATTTGCCAAAGTTCGGCAAGCATCGCCGCAGATGATTTTCAATTTGCCAAAGTTCGGCAGCATTGCCGAAGATGATTTTGATACGGAAAATTGACAATAATAACCTGCGTAACATGAGTGAATAATAAATAAGATCTACAAATTAACATAGTTTTGTAGCGCTATTGGCGAAACATTCGCGTTCCAATTTATTGGTGTTCCGTGTTATGCACGTTTTTTCTTGAACAGCTTTTTGAGGGTGGTGTTACTCCTCACTGCAAAGAAACTTGATTTCCTGCATCACAAGTTCTCTTTTCTTTTCGTTCAAATCCATTATTTTCAGTAGCACTTCGGGTTTGTTGAGCAACTGGTGGCAAAGCACAATTCCGCGTGCCAAAAGCTGTCGTTTTGCCGAAACACTCAGTTCGGTTAATACCGTAATGGGAAATAGATTGTACTTTTCGATATTTTCTTTGAGACTGTTGCCTTTAGGATAGTCCCAGCTTATCAGATTCAGTCCGCTGCATACTCCAAAACTTTCGGCATCGCCGGTGAAACGTGTATTCGTGGCAACCCATCCGTGAAAGGTAAAATTTTTGTACTGGGGCATGGGTTTTCGTTTGTCAATAATGTCGTTTACCCTCGACCGGATGTAAAGTGGAACCTGCACATTGGCAAATTTTCCGCCGCTGTTGTAGTATTTACATTCAACAAAACCTTGTTCCTTTTTGCCGGTAAAAATAACATCTACTTCGTGGCTCACGCACTTGCCTTCGATGGTTGACGCCACTTCCACATCGTATCCCCAGTGTTTAAATATTTGCCCGACCAAATACTCAAACGGATGTCCGGTAGGTCCCATTTGCATAATTGCTTTTTTTAGGCTGTAACGGGCAGCCAAAATACGCTGTTTACGACGAAGAAGCATAAAAGCCCTCAAATAAATACTTTTTGTAGAAACATCATTTTGAAACCGCGATTCAATATCGCTTACAATTTCGTCAATTATCTTTTTGTTTGCTCCTGCTTTTCGCAACGATGTTTCAAGTTTTTCTTTTGAAAACGGTTCTTTTTCGCCCGATGCTTTTGTTACTGTAATCATTTCTATAAAGTTTAACTGCTACACTGCAATCATTAGTTGGTTAATGATGGCAGTTATCAAATAACCATTATTGGCATTAACCATTCAATTCGGTGCGCAAATTATCATTTTTTTATCATATAACATTGCTTGTATCACAAAAAAAAGAAATAATTTCGCAGCCTGATTATTTTAGGCTATTTGCACGTTAAGTGTTTTACCGGTTTATCAATGAATTTCAGGTTTATCATTAACATCTTCGGACGGGTTCTGATTTTGCTGTCGATATTGATGGCAACAAACCTTGTATGGGCTTTTGTTTACTGCGAAGATACCGTTTGGCGGCACATTTTTGCCATTATAACAACCTTGCTGGCAGGATTTGGCATGTTTCTTTTTACCCGTGCCGGCATTAGTAGGGTGTTGTCGATAAAAGACAGTTATTTCACGGTTACTTTTGTTTGGGTAGTGATGTCGATTTTTGGGGGGCTTCCTTATTTTTTTACTGGCTCTATCGAACATATTCCGGATATTATTTTCGAGGCTTTTTCGGGATTTACTACCACCGGTTCTTCAATTCTCATTGATATCGAAGCGCTGCCAAAAAGTATTCTTTACTGGCGCAGCCTTACGCACTGGCTGGGAGGCATGGGAATTATTGTGCTGGTTGTAGCTATTTTTCCCCTTTTGCGAATTGGTGGCTACAACCTTTTGAAATCCGAAACATCAAGTATTTCGGGCGAAAAACTTGCACCCAAAACTGCAGTCATGGCTAAAAGTCTTTGGGCAATTTATGTAGTAATGACCTTTGTTCAGGTTGGGTTACTGATGTTGGGCGACATCAGTTTCTTTGATGCGCTCAATCATGCTTTCAGCGCCATAGCAACAGGAGGATTTTCGACTAAAAACAACAGCATAACAAACTTTTCGCCTTACGTGCAGTATGTTTTAATGCTTTTTATGTTTTTATCGGGAATCAATTACTTTTTGCATTATCATTTAATCAATGGAAAATTCAGGCGCGTTTTCAAAAATACTGAATTAAGAGTTTATACATCCATTGTTTTTCTGTCGGGAGTAATAATAGCCCTCATTATCGGTGTTGAAAAAGATATGCCACTTGAAAAAGCGTTCCGCGAATCGTTTTTTCAGGTAATTTCGGTTGTAACAACAACAGGACTGTTTACTGTTGATTATCTTGAATGGTCGTCGCAGGCGTGGATACTCCTGTTTTTGCTCACATTTGTAGGCGGATGCGTGGGAAGTACGGGAGGAGGCGTTAAAGTGATAAGGCACGTGGTTTCGATTAAGAGCGTAATGATACATTTTCGCAAGATGTTGCATCCAAACAGTGTTCAGCTTCTGAAAATCAACAACGAAATAATTGACGACGATAAAGTGAGCAGCCTAATTTCGTTTCTTGTTCTCTATCTTTTGACCATTATAGCAGGAACGATTGCAATGGTCTTTCTTGGCGAAGATTTACTGACGGCAGTAGGAGCCGTATCGGCAAATATGGGAGGCGTCGGTATTGGAATTGGCACGGTAGGACCTGCGGGTAATTATGCACACATTCATGATGCAGGCAAAATTCTTCTATCTTTTTTGATGTTAATAGGGCGATTGGAGATGACCACCGTACTTATTCTGTTTACACGAATATTTTGGAAAGAATAAAAAGCAGCACAGAAAATTATTTACAGCCATTTTACTAAAGTATTTTCTCCAAAAATCAAACGCCGCTAATCGAAAGATAGCGGCGTTTGATTTTTTACTTGTAACACTTGGTTACAGCAGTGCATCTAATTTCGATGCGAGAATGGTTTTGGGTACTGCGCCAACTTGTTTGTCGACAACTTCGCCATTCTTAAAGAAAAGAATGGAAGGAATGTTCCTGATTCCATATTTTACCGACGTTGCCGGACTGCTGTCAACATCCATCTTGGCAATAACAGCCTTGTCTTTATACTCCTCTGCAAGCTCTTCCACAATGGGAGTAATCATCCGGCAGGGACCACACCATTCTGCCCAAAAGTCCAAAAGAACAGGTTTATCCGATTTCAGTACCAGTTCTTCAAAATTCACATCAGTTGCTTCTTGTGCCATAATTCAATCATTTTATAAAGTAAATATATTCAGTTATTATCGTTAAATTGTTCGCTCAGTAATAGATAAAACGACCGCCAAAGATAACATTTTTTATTGAATAATACTACGACAGCGACAAAGTTATTTCGGGATGAATATCAAAAAAATTTACCAGTTCTGGCGTAAGGTTCACTTTTACAGAGCGCGAGAGCAGTTTCACCTGTTGATTATCGCTGTCGATAATATGAAAGTGCATAATGACATTGCCTTTGTTCTCAAAACTTACGTCAACGAGTTCGGTAACCATATCTTCGGTGAGCTCTTGTAAAGGTATTTTAAGCGTAAGATTCCTTACGTGTTTTTCAACCACTTCGTTCAACGGTGATATGTTCATGATTTTTGTTTCAAGTGTGTTCGGGTCAAACTTTCGTCCCTGTACTTTCCCCTTAATCAGCAGGAATAATCCCATCTCAAGATAATTGGCAAACTGCAAAAAGTCCTGACCGAACAGTGCAAACTCGTGCGAGCCTGAATAATCTTCGAGCGTGAGGATGCCGTAGGGATTATTCCGTTCGCGGGTAACGCCGCGCTTAATGTTTGTAACCATTCCGCCAACGGTAAAGTCACGCCCTTTGATGGTGTTGAGATTGGCAAGCGCACTCAGTTGCAAATTGCAGTAATGCTTCAGTTCCAATCGAAATTCATCAAGCGGATGGGCAGAAAGATAGATACCTATCACTTCTCTTTCTTTCTCCAGCTTTTCGATGGAGGTGAAAGGAAAACATTCGGGAATTTCGGGCTTTTTAATTTCAACTTCCATCGACATGGCGCCAAAGAGTGAGTTCTGCTGCGATGCACGGTCAATCTGATATTTACTGCCGTACTTCAGTAGCCGTTCGATAAAGGTACCGTCTTCGGTAGGGTGCGGCGCAAAATACTGCGCACGGTGAATATTCCCCAAGCCATCGAAAGCTCCGGCAATGGCAAGCGCTTCGAGCGCCTTTTTGTTGACAGTTTGCAGGTTGAGACGTTCCACAAAATTGTAGATGTCGGTGTATGTGCCGTTTTTGTTGCGTTCGGATACAATTTCATCTACAACATTTTCGCCAACGCCTTTGATGGCAGCCATCCCAAAACGGAGTGAACCTTTTTTATTTACGGTAAACTTTGCAAGACTTTCGTTAACGTCAGGTCCCAGCACTTCCATTTTCATGCGACGGCATTCTTCCATGAATTTGGTGATTTCGGAGAGGTTCGAGATGTTGCGGCTCAGCACGGCTGCCATGTATTCCGACGGATAGTTGGCTTTGAGATACGCCGTTTGGTAAGCCACCCACGAGTAGCACGTGGCGTGCGACTTGTTGAAAGCATACGAGGCAAAACTTACCCAGTCGTCCCAAATTTTATTGATTACTTTTTCGTTATGTCCGTTGGCTTTGCAACCCGAAACGAAAATCTCCTTGAGGGCATTCATTTTTTCGATGAGTTTTTTACCCATCGCTTTACGGAGTTCGTCGCTTTGCCCTCGCGTAAAGCCGGCAAGGTCGCGACTCAAGAGCATCACCTGCTCCTGATACACTGTGATTCCGTAAGTATCCTTCAGCCGCTGTTCCATCACGGGAATATCGTACACAATAGGCTTACGTCCGTGTTTGCGGGCAATAAAATCGGGAATATAGTCCATTGGACCCGGACGATAGAGGGCATTCATTGCAATAAGGTCGTCGAACTTGGTGGGACGCAAATCGCGAAGATGCTTTTTCATGCCTTCGGATTCAAACTGGAACGTTCCCGTTGTTTCGCCTTTGCTGTACAGCTCATAGGTTGGCGCGTCGTCGAGCGGAATGGTGTTGATGTCCAAATCGACGTCGCGTTGCAGTTTAATATTTATCAGCGCTTCCTTAATGATTGAAAGAGTTTTCAGTCCAAGAAAGTCCATCTTCATCATTCCCACGTCTTCGATAAGTGAGCCTTCGTACTGCGTTACAAGGATGTCGGTATTGGTTTCTTTGTCGAAAGCTGTGCTGATAGGGACGTAGTTGGTAAGGTCGTCGCGCCCGATTACTACGCCGCAGGCATGTACGCCGGTTTGCCGAACAGTGCCTTCGAGCATCTGTGCATATTTAATTGTATTGGCAATAAGAGGGTCGGAGGAGTTGTATGCCTCTTTCATGGCAGGGACGTGCTTAATGGCGTTTGTAATGTTTACCTTTTCGTCGCGGGGAATGGCGTCGATAAGTTTGCTCAAGCGGTCGGCTTCGCTAAGGGGCACGTTTTGCACGCGCGCTACGTCCTTAATTGCCGATTTGGCAGCCATCGTACCAAAAGTTACGATGTGCGCCACGCGTTCGCGACCGTACTTTTCGGTAACCCATTGAAGCACCTGTCCGCGACCGTCGTCGTCAAAGTCAATATCAATATCGGGCATCGAAATACGGTCGGGATTCAAGAAACGTTCAAACAGTAAATCGTATTTAATAGGGTCGATGTCGGTTATGCGCAAGCAATAGGCAACTACCGAGCCGGCAGCCGAGCCGCGACCGGGACCAACCGAAACGCCCATGTTACGTGCTGCGGCGATGAAGTCCTGTACAATAAGGAAGTACCCCGGATAACCCATGTTTTTGATGGTTTCCAACTCGAAGTCGATACGCTCGCGCACGCTTTCGTCAAGATTATCATAACGATTCTCGGCGCCTTTGTAGGTAAGATGCCGCAAATAATCGTTGGCAGTTTCAAAACCTTCGGGCAACGGGAAGTCGGGCATGATTGGGGCAGAGTTGATGTCGTAAAACTCCACTTTTTCGGCAATTTCGCAGGTATTTTCGAGCGCTTCGCGATGGTCGGGAAAGATAGCCTCCATTTCGGTGCGGGTTTTGAACCACTCCTGTTTGGTATATCGCAGTCGATTCGCCTCGTTTACGTCGGTTCCCGTGCTGATACAGAGCAGTCGGTCGTGCGCTTCGGCTTCGTTTTCGTTTACAAAATGAACATCGTTGGTAACGACACATTTTACGCCGTGTTTTTGTCCCAGTTCTGCAAGCACGGGGTTTACCTCCTGCTGTCGCGGATAAACATCGGTGGCAGCATCGGGCTGAAATGTTTTATGACGCTGGAGTTCCAAGTAAAAATCGTCGCCAAATCGTTCTTTAAACCAAAGTATTGATGTTTCGGCTGATGAAATGTCGCCGTTCATAATGTGTCGCGGAATTTCGCCTGCGATGCACGCCGACGAAACTATCAATCCTTCGCTGTACTGCTCAAGTAAAGCCTTGTCGATGCGCGGCTTGTAATAAAATCCTTCGATGTAACCGAGCGAAACCAATTTCACCAGATTGTGATAGCCTGTTTTATTTTTTGCGAGCAGTATGAGGTGATTGCCGCTGCGGTCTTCCTTCCCGTTTTTGTCGAAACGGCTGGTGGGCGACACATAAACTTCGCATCCGATGATGGGTTTAAAAAGTTTTTTTTGCAATTCGCCAATTTGAGCGTTTAGTACGGCAGTTTTTTTTTCAGCGTCGTTGTTGTCGGATTCAGCAAGTTTCTTGATTTCTGCTTTCAGGGATTTGATTTCACCGTTTATCCCTCCATTTTTTTTGCTTATATAATTAAAGAACTCTTTTACGCCGAACATATTTCCATGGTCGGTAATGGCAACAGCAGTCATACCATCGGCTATTGCCTTGTCAACCAGCGCGGGAATTTGCGAAGCTCCGTCAAGCGTGGAATATTGCGTATGAACATGAAGGTGAGTAAAAGGCGTCGGTACCATATTTGTTGTATTGCTAATATGCTTAATGTAAAACGGATATAAATCCGAAAGAATTAAAATTGTTGTTTTGCAAAGGTAGAAAAAATATGGGAGAATGGCAGATGTGTAAAATAAAAAAGTGGGGGGATGATGGTAAAAACTTCTGATAAGATTGAAAATAAGGCGGTATCTTTTCTGAATTTGGATTGGTTATCCGTTAAATTAATTTTGGCTTTAGCCAACGGCAATGAAACTGTACGTTCCAATTAATTGCCGTTGGCTGAAGGATACAAAATAAGAATCGAATAAATCTCATCGGTTTTAGCCGGACACTGATTAAAAAAAAACAGAGCTTTAATTGATAATGATTTTTTCAGTAATAATACTGTCGGACAAATGAATTTTGGCAATATATATCCCTTGTGGTATCGAAATCAGTTGAACTGAAGCGATACTGCTGTATGGCGATATTTGGCTGATAATCCGCTGTCCTGCCAAATTGAACAGTTCGACTTGCACAACTGACGTACTGCTTTCAATTTTCATCTCTTTTGTTGCCGGTTCAATAAACACTGTTATTTCCTGATATTTTTCATCGTTTATCATTGCCGGTTTAAAAACGGAGATGGAAAAAGACTGGTAAGCAAACGATTTTCCGTCGGTTACCGACAGTTGTACATCAAATTCACCTGTATTTATAGCTGTTCCCGACAGTTGGGCTTCTGCTTCTCCATTGCCTGAAGCGTCTAATGTGAGCCAGTCCGGTTTTTCAACACAGCTAATGTTTCGGGTAGCGCCGGGCATGCCGCCTGTTGTTACAATATCGTAAATATAGGTTCCATTCAAAGGAACAGATGTTACCGGTTTGGATGTGAACATAAGCGGTTCTTCGCAGTCAGCCCAGATACATTCGACAAATTCGGGATGGTCGATAAACGGATTGCGATTTTGCTGATACTCATAAACTGCGTTGTTACGGTCAATTTCTTTAAAGCTGACCGGATCCTGCAAGTGCCACTGAAGCAGCAACTGAAGCGCCCAGCTGGAAAAGGCGGGGAATGCAGTACTGTTAAGCATGTCTGAGTCCCATCCGGCAATTTTGTCTTCATAGCGCGTTGCCATGTAAAAATAGGTGCGGGCAAAATCTCCTTTGTACTCGTCAATTGGTTCAAATACGGTTCCCGAATATCCAGAAACGCTGCATCTGCCAACTTTTGAACCGTTCATCGAGGTCCATGTGGCGTTATTTGTTTCGCCAAAAGGGTGGTTTCCGCGTCTGCCATTCACATAACCATCGGTTGGATAAAGATGGAACAAATCGGTGTACATGGGCGAAGCGTCGTTAAACCAGCTTTTTGGGAAAGAGTGCTCGCGATTGTAACAGTCGTTTTCGCTGTTATAGTTGCCACACTGGTCGGTAACAAAAGTATATTCGTAAGGCGGAGTTCCTCCCGGTATATCGGAATACATATCCCACACTTTGCCGTTCGTTTTTTTGTCGGTATCTTTAAATGCGTTCCACACTTGCGAATAACTTAGCGATTGATGATTTTTGATGATTTGATGCAATGCTGTTTTGAGTTCGGCGCCGGTTTTCTCTTCTGCAATGTTGTAATAATCTTCGGGAATTTGGGCAAATGCCGAGAATCCAATAATTCCAAGCAGCAGTAATACTGTTTTCTTTATACCTGTATTCATTGTGATGATTTTGAATGTTTTTATTCGGGCGGCAAAGTTAGTGAATAACTGGTATTAATCTGCATTTTTTGCAGGATATTCCATTTTAATCGCTGTTATTTTCTGAAACAATCCGCTTTTACGATAATTTGTACTTTCAATTCTTTTTGAACTGATGGTATGTATTTGATTACGGTTAATCCTGTAAGATTTGAAGTTCAGGTAATGTGTTCCAGCTTTGCGCCAAACTGTATGTTGCGTTCGGTTTTGAGGTTGTCGAAGAGGATGGAGTAGCTCTGCTCGCCGGTGTTGAGTGATATGACTGTGCCTTTGCCAAATACGTGGTGGGCAACGCGCTCGCCGGCTTCGAAAATATTAGCAAACTGTGAGGGTGTAGCATTTGCAGTGCGCATTTCGAAATAGGGTTCAATTTCTTTTACAAATTTTATATTGGACTTGCCGGCATCGAAGATGAAACGCGAGGGGAGTTTAAAGAGACCGTCGTTACCTGTGCCTTCGGAGTCGGAAAGGTATAGGCGCGTGGTGGCTCGCGTCATGGCAACGTAGGCAAGGCGGCGCTCTTCGTCCATTGCTTCGGGGGTATTGATGCGGCGGCTTGGGAATACGCCTTCGTTGAGTCCGCAAATAAATACGTATGGAAATTCCATGCCTTTGGAGGCGTGTATTGTCATAAGTTTTACCGACTGATGCCTGTCGTCGTGGTCGGAGTCAGAGAGCAGTGCAATGTGCATGAGGAAGCCGTCGAGTGTGGCGTCGTCGTCGATGCCGGCATGTTCTACTGCGCGTTTTAGCTCGGCAACATTGTCCAAACGTTCCTGATCGCCTTGCAAGCGGAGGAACTCTTCGTAGCCGCTGCGGTCGAGAATCATCTGCAAAATATCGCCCAGCGTGCTGCCATTGACGCTTGCCTTTGTGGTTTCGATGGCTTCGATGTAGCGACGCGCCTGTGTGCCTGCGAACATTGAGGTTGCGAGGTTACGTTTCAATGCCACGTAGAGCGACACGCTGTTTTGGCTGGCGTACTCTTTAAGAAAATTGATTTTTGTTTTTCCGATTTTGCGCGAAGGCATATTGATGGTTCGCAGAAATGCAATGTCGTCGGCGGCAGTGAGCATACGCAGGTAACATACGATGTCCTTTACCTCTTTTCGTCCGTAGAACTCTACACCGCTGTAAATTCGGTAGGGCAATGCTTTTGCGATGAAACACTCTTCGAGTGCGCGGGTAAGATAATGAGCACGGTAGAGTACGGCAATGCTGCTGAGTGGGATGTTTTGCGTGTGCAGGCGGGCTATTTCGTCGCAAATCCACAGGGCTTCGTTGCGCTCGTTGCAGGCATGATTGTAGAGTGGGAGTGCGCCGGCGCTTTTTACAGGGACAAGCGTTTTCGGGAAACGGACAGTGTTTTTCTCGATGAGGCAGTTGGATGCGTTGAGTATTTCGGGTGTGGATCGGTAGTTGGTTTTGAGGATAATGGTGTGTGCTTCGGGATACACTTTATCGAAATCGAGAAAGAGCTTTACGTGCGAGCCTCGCCACGAGTAGATGGTTTGGTCGGGGTCGCCTACAATAAAGAGGTTGCCGTGCTTTTCGGCAAGCAGGCGGGCTATTTTGTACTGCCGCTGGCTTACGTCCTGAAACTCATCAATCATAACGTACTGCATCCTGTTTTGCCACTTTTGGCGGACGTCGGGAAAGTTTTCCAAGATGTAGGATGCGAAATTGATGATGTCGTTGAAGTCGCATCCGAAGCATTTTTTCTGTTCGTAGAGATATCGAAAAAAAATCTCGTCGTCGCGATTGGCAGCCTGCGTGTATTTTGCCTTGAGCTGTTCGTTGTTGAGCTCGTAAAAGTGGTTTATATAGGTTGTTGCAAATAGTTTTTTGGCTTCGAGCACTTCGTCAATCGTGCGCTTGATGGTTGTTTCGCGCAGCGTTAGTTTCATCTCTTCAAATATCTTGAGAAGGAGCTGTTTCTGGTCGTCCACATCGAGTATGATGAAGTTTTTTGGGTAGTTGAGCACGTGAATATCTTCTTTCAACAGTTGGACACAAAAGGCGTGGATGGTGCAAATATATCCCAGATCCATGTCGCCGAGCGATGCGCGTATGCGTTGCTTCATTTCGCTGGCGGCGCGGTTGGTAAAGGTAACGCACAGAATATTTCGTGGGGCGGCGCCGAGCATATTGGTAAGATAACAGTAGCGCGAGGTGAGGGCGCGGGTTTTTCCTGTTCCGGCGCCTGCAAGTACGCGAATGGCTCCTTCGGTTGTTTTAACGGCTTCGAGCTGCTCGCTGTTGAGATTGGATAAATAGTTGTTCAAGGGTGATGTTTCCTTTCTACTTTATTGTTTATCGATGTTTTGCACAACTTGGGTTGGAACGCGGATGAGGTGGATAATATGGATTTATGCGGATTTCGGAAAAAATCATTGATAGACATTGTTGGAAAATAAATAACTCATGTTACGCACTTGGCTTGAAAAGCGTAATCTTCATAACCGTATGCAAGCGAAGCGCAGCTTACGGCAAACAGACAACAGCACAGCTGCCCGCAAGGGCAGAACAAATTTCAAAACATATATTCTGCCCTTACGGGCAGTGAAATCAGTGAGTAGAACATCCGCAGGCAACGCTCCGCTCGCCTGCGGTTATTAAGATTAAGCCTTTTCAAG
>JAITVO010000177.1 GCA_031285765.1 Cytophagaceae bacterium
ACTTCGGCAACATAGTCGTTGTCCACATCTTTGGTCAGCAGGTTGAGCCGAAGCCATACTTTCCACAAATACTTAGTTAAACTCATAACTGTTGATATTAAGTGATTGATTAAAAAAAATGCCGCTGTTCCATGCAAATGGAATAGCGGCAGTATGTGAATTTACAGGAATTATTATTAGATTGCGCGAGAGAATTGTGTGTGTTTAAAAAAATACCGGAAACAGTCAAATTTAAAGTGTTAAATTTGTGCGGTATTGCGGTATTTATGTCTTTTAAATGGGTCATGGGTTATTTTGTGAAAGTGACGGCAGCAAATGTAAAATAAATAATTGATAATAAACAATTGACTAAACCTTTATTTTTGCAAGATTAGCAAAGATTGTGTGATTTTAACAATATTCAAGTCGTGAGGTGGTTCGGCGTAAGGGCGACCCTCGCGGTCGCCCTTGATAACGAGGGTATGTCCGCCCTTGATAACGGAACAATCTACCTTTGATAACAGGGCTGTCTGCCCTTGATAACGGGGCGGCAAATGACAATAGGGCGACCGCAAGGGTCGCCCCTACGCATTTGCCGATATTGTTTTGAATCATGATTTTAGCAGGATTATCAGAATGTTCAAAATGTAATGTGCAAAAACGATATTGAGAATCCTGTGTTTGAACTGTGATTTATATGATTATACAAATTGTAATTTACAATTACACAAAGCCAGCGCTTTTATCGCCTCGCAAGCCTCGAACTTTGAGTTTTTAGAGGTTCCCTTTATTTATTGACAAGGGGATTAATCCCCTTGTTGCTTTTATTCGCAAATCAATTTTGTTTGAGTATAAGAATTGAGTGTGGCAAAACTTTGAACCCAAATAATATCAAATAACTTAATTCATAGCTTGCATTTCTGAAATATTTCTTATTTTCGGGCATTAATTTATTGTCTTAATTAACAGATACAATGATGAATCACAAAATTATTCTTACCATCGGGCGTCAATTTGGCAGCGGTGGACGCGAAATAGGGAAAAAACTGGCAGACATTTTCCAAATCGGTTATTACGATAAGGAATTGATTTTTTTGGCTGCAAAGGAAAGCGGACTTTGTCCCGAAGTATTTGAAAAAGCCGACGAAAAAGCTTCAAGCGCTATTGGTCACGCTTTTTCGGTGGGCTTTTCGCCAATGGCTTTTTACTTGCCGTACAACGACATACTCTCGAACGAGCGGCTGTTTCAGCTTCAAAGCGATACCATCCGCAATCTTGCCGAAAACGAATCGTGTGTGCTGGTAGGGCGCTGTGCCGATTACATTTTGCGCGACAATCCCAACTGTTTCAGCATTTTTATCCACAGCAAAGTGGAGCAGCGTATTCAAAACATCGTCAAAAGGCAGACAGTAACCGAGCAGGAAGCAAAGGAACTCATAGCAAAAACCGACAAATCGCGCTCGGCATATTATAATTATTATACCAATAAAGAGTGGGGGCACGCTTCCTCTTACAATATTTCCATCGATTCGTCCGTTCTTGGAACGGACGAAACTGTTCTGTTCATCAAAGATTTTGTAGAACGAAACTGTTCAAACAAATAATATTTTATATAACGTTGTAATATGCAATTATGAAAAAACATTGTTTATTTCTCCTCTTTTTATTCGTGTCGGTAACTTTCTTTGCGCAAAAGAAAAACGCCGAACTCGAAGATTACATTTCCAAAGGAACATTTACGCCCGAAAGTATTCCCGGACTTCGTTCGATGAACGACGGAATCCATTATACGGTTCTCGAGTGTGGTACAAAAATCGTAAAATATGCTTACGAAACTGGAAAGGAAGCGGGTGTTATTGTCGATTTAAAGGAGATGCGAAACACGTCGCCCATCGAATCGTTCAACAATTATGTTTTCAGTCCCGACGAATCGAAAATTCTGGTTTATGTCAATCGCGAAAACATTTATCGCCGCTCGTTTAAAGCCGATTATTATGTAATTGATGTTGAACGGCGCGAAATCGAAGCGCTGTCCAACGCCGGCAAACAGCAGCTGGCAACCTTTTCGCCCGACGGTAACAATGTAGCTTACGTGCGCGATAACAATATCTTCATCAAAAAGCTGCGGTTCGACACCGAAAACGCAATTACCACCGATGGCGCCGAAAACACTGTTATTAACGGAACTCCCGACTGGGTATATGAAGAGGAGTTTGGACTGTCGCGCGCTTTTGAGTGGTCGCCCAACAGCGAAGAGCTGGCTTACATCCGTTTCGACGAGTCGGATGTTAAAGAATATTCATTCCCGCTTTACAAGGCTTCTTATCCCGAAATGGAAGAATTTGCGCTTTACCCCGGACAGCATCATTATAAATATCCCAAAGCCGGCGAAAATAATTCAAAGGTGAGCGTTCATGTTTTTAATCTTCGCAACCGAACCACCAAGCAAATGGATGCGGGAGATGACGCCGGCATTTATATTCCGCGAATTTACTGGACGCATTTGCAAGGACAGTTAGCCATCGTAAAAATGAATCGCCGCCAGAATCAGCTCGAACTCTACTTTACCAATTCGGCTTCGGGCGTGGGAAAAGTAATTTTTACCGACCGCAACGACCGTTATATTGCCGAAGATGTACTGAACAATCTTTATTTTCTTGGAGATGGAAAACATTTTGTTTACGTGGGCGAGTTCGACGGTTACAATCACATCCATCTGTTTGGCGTTGATGGGCGAAAAATACGACAGGTAACCAAAGGCAAGTGGGACGTAACCGATTTTTACGGATTCGATGAAAAGAAGAATCTGTTTTATTTTCAGGCAGCCGCCACATCTCCTTTAAAACGCGAAGTTTATTCCATTAAAATGGATGGTACAAAACAAACCAAACTGTTGCCCTCCGACGGAACCAACAACGCTATCTTCAGCAACACATTCAGCTATTTTATTAATACTTTCAGCAACGCTTCTACGCCCCCGCAATATACCGTGCACAATTCAACCGGAAAACAGTTGCGCGTGATAGAAGACAATGCTGCGCTGAAAAGCCGGCTGGCAGAATACAACATTCCGGCACGCGAGTTTTTTACATTTGCAACCTCCGACGGCATTGAACTCAACGGCTGGATGATAAAGCCCGCAGGATTCAACGCCGCCACAAAATATCCCGTCTTTATGACGCAGTATAGCGGTCCCGAATCGCAGCAAGCGCTTGACCGATGGGAAACGGGCTGGGAGCAATATCTGGCAGCCAACGGTTATCTGGTTGTTTGTGTTGACGGACGCGGTACAAATGCGCGTGGCGAAGAGTTTCGCAAATGCACTTACATGAAGCTCGGATGGTTGGAAAGCGACGACCAGATTGAAACAGCTAAATATTTGGGCAGCCTGCCTTACGTTGATGCCCGTCGGATAGCAATTTGGGGCTGGAGTTACGGTGGGTTTATGTCGGCGCTGTGCCTGAGCCGCTCCGACGTGTTCAAAGTGGGCATTGCAATAGCCCCCGTAACCAACTGGCGTTTTTACGACTCGGTTTACACCGAACGTTTTATGCGTCAGCCACAGGAAAACGGAGCGGGCTACGACCAGAACTCTCCCATTCAGTTAGCTGAAAACCTCACAGGGCGCTTGTTCCTGATTCACTCAACTGCCGACGACAACGTACACATTCAAAACACTTACGAATATGCCGACCGGTTGGTTCAAGCTGGCAAGCAGTTCGACATGTTTATTTATCCCAACCGTAACCACAGCATCTATGGCGGCAACGTAAGGCTGCACCTCTACCGTATGCTGTTTGATTATTTGGAGAAGAATTTATAGGGGGGAGAAAGAATTTGAAGCAGGTTGAAAATAACTTCCTGAACTCGTTCGATCCCATATATTATACATAATTTGATTTTTATCATAGATTCGTTTAATACAAACTCCTAAAATTGCATCGAAATAATTGTTGAATACAACAGAGTTATAAACCGAAATTTATTGTAATTATGAGCAGTTCATATTTATTGAATCCTAATCCGCTAGTACAGTATCTGGAAAAGGATCCGAAAGAGTTTACAAAGGAAGACCTGATTGGCTACATTACGGATAACGAAATTGAAATGGTCAATCTTCGTTACACAGGAGCCGACGGACGCCTTAAAACTCTTAATTTTATTATTCAGGACGGCGACCATCTGAACGAAGTGCTTACCTACGGCGAGCGTGTGGACGGGTCGAGCCTGTTTCCGTACATCGAAGCTGGGTCGAGCGATTTATATGTGATTCCGCTTTACCGCACGGCTTTTCTGAATCCATTCAGTCCCATTCCCGCCATTGATATTCTTTGTGGGTATTACACCAAAGATGGCGAACCGCTGAATGTTGCCCCTGAATACGTTCTGCGCAAAGCACACAACGAGTTCAAAAGGGTTACAGGCATGGAATTTCACGCAATGGGTGAGCTCGAATATTATGTTATCAGCGAGATGAACGAATTGTTTATGCCCGAAAATCAGAGGGGATACCACGAGTCGAGCCCGTATTGCAAATGGGGTGATTTTCGCG
>JAITVO010000250.1 GCA_031285765.1 Cytophagaceae bacterium
TCATAATTAATTCACATTATCCTGCATCGGCAATGGGGCATGCCCCATTGTTGCTTCTGTTCGCAAATCAATTTTATTTGAGTACTTACTTATGTGAAATAATTATGAACATCTACTTAAAAAAACAGTTTTCATTTATTTGCTAACATTTTTATCCCTAAATTTGCACCCACAATTTGGCTACAAACACAATAAATTTCAAGACACATGTTAAAAGGAAAGAAAATAATTTTGGGTATTACAGGAAGTATTGCAGCTTACAAGGCTGCGTTTTTGCTTCGCCTGCTGGTGAAAGAAGAAGCCGAAGTGCAGGTTTTGATTACCAATGCAGGGAAAGAGTTTATTACGCCTGCTACGCTCTCGGCACTGTCGGGGCGACCCGTGCTGGGAACATTCTTTGAAACGGGCGACGGTACATGGCACAGTCATGTTGATTTGGGCACGTGGGCTGACGCCATGATTATTGCGCCTGCTTCGGCAAACACACTGGCTAAGATGACCGCAGGCGTGTGCGACAACCTGCTGCTTACCACCTATCTTTCGGCGCGATGCCCTGTTTTTATTGCGCCTGCAATGGATTTGGACATGTTTTCGCATCCCGCAACACAAAGTAACATTACTCTGCTCGAAAAACACGGCTGCATGATTATTGAACCCGCAACAGGCGTGCTGGCAAGTGGATTGCACGGTAAGGGACGCATGGAAGAGCCCGAAGCCATCGTAGAAAAAATACGCAAATACTATTTAGACCTCGAAACACGTCCGCGACTTGACGGAAAGCGGGTGTTGGTAACGGCTGGTCCGACTTACGAAAAGATAGATCCTGTGCGATATATCGGAAACTACTCGTCGGGAAAAATGGGTTTTGCCATTGCCGAACGGTTGGCTGCACGTGGCGCCATCGTCGATTTAATTGCAGGTCCCGTACAGCTTTCGGTGAAAAACGAGAATATTAACCGCATTAATATAGTTTCGGCACGGGCAATGTTCGAAAAATCGACCGAACTCTTTCCACTTTGCGACGGCGCTATTATGACTGCGGCTGTTGCCGATTACGCTCCCGCTAAAATATCCCCCAAGAAAATAAAACGGAAGTCCGAAAACATTACGCTGAAACTGAAAGCCAATCCCGATATCGCAGCCAAAATGGGCGAAATAAAACGCGACAATCAGGTGCTTTGCGGATTTGCACTCGAAACCGACAATGAAGAAGAAAACGCCATCGTAAAACTGAAAAAGAAAAAGTTTGATTTTATTGTGCTCAATTCGCTTGTCGAAAAGGGCGCAGGCTTTATGAGCGATACCAATCGCATCACAATTATCGATACGGATAATAAAAAACAGGTATTTCCGTTAAAGAGCAAAAAAGATGTTGCCGACGATGTGATTGACTTTTTTGCGGCTTCGATGTTGAAAAAAGAGCATCCGCAAACATAGTTCATTTTGAACACGGACGACGCGGATAACGCCGATAGTATAAAGATGCAAAAATCATTATCATTGATATAATAATCCGCGAAAATCGGCGTCATCCATGTTATCCGCGTTCAAAAAAATTAATATTGATATGAAAAAAACTATTTTCATTCCGTTAATACTGCTCGCTGTTTTGGCGGCAAAAATTGATGCACAGGAGTTACGCTGCATGGTGCAGGTGGTTTCGCCAAGTGTGCAGGGAACCAACCGCGCGGTTTTTGAAGACATGCAAAAGAACATTATGGAGTTTATGAACAATCAGCAATGGACTGATAATATTTTTAAACCCGAAGAACGCATCGACTGCAACGTAATGATTAACATTACCGAACAGAGTGGCTCCGACGAGTTCAAGGGGAACCTTCAGATACAGTCGCGGCGGGCGGTTTACAACTCGGCTTACAATACATCGATGCTGAATTACAGAGAAGAAATATCGTTTCGTTACGTTGAATTTCAGCCGCTCGTTTACAACCCCACAAGCGTTGAATCGAATCTGGTCGCCGTGCTTTCGTACTACGCTTTTATTATTTTGGGATACGATTACGATTCGTTCAGTCCCAAAGGTGGCACGCCCTATTTTCAGAAAGCGCAGGAAATTGTCAATATGTCGCAAAGCGCCAGCGATGGAGGAAAAGGCTGGAGTTCGTTCGACGGCACGCGAAATCGCTACTGGTTAGTCGAAAATATTTTGAACGAATATCATGCTCCTTTGCGCACCTGTCTGTATCAGTATCACCGACGGGGACTCGACGCAATGGCTGACAAGCCCGAAGAAGGACGTGCAACAATAGCATCGGCGCTCGAACAGTTGCAAAAAGTTTTTCGTCAGCGACCCAATTCATTTGTGATGTCCCTGTTTTTCGAAGCCAAACGCGAAGAATTGGTCAATGTTTTCACCCCTTCGCCATCCATCGAAAAAGCAAAAGTTGTTAATTTGCTTTCCGAAATTGACCCCTCCAATGCAGATGAGTATCAAAAAATGCTTTCGGCAAGGAATTAAATGTTTCGCCAAAAATTTTAGCGGTACGATTATTTATACTACACCGCTATCAAACAATTCAAAATATTTGCGGGATGTAAAGTCCCGCATAATATTATGTTGTTTTAAAGTTACAGATAGCGGTTTAGTATCATAAGTAAGTGTTCATATTTATGTCACATATAAATAACCGTTATATCTCTGTTTTAAGAAATATAGCATTTTGACATATTATGCACATTGTTTTCATGCACCAATTTTGTGTCCCGTCAGGAACAGCATGTTGGTAGAAAATCGGCATTACACCTCGTTGCGCCGTCCCGTATGGGACGGAATGTGATGATATATTGCATACCATACGACACGCGGCGACGTGCTGCAACCGTCCTTTTTACCAATATTTCGTCCTATACAGGGCGACGGAGAACAGTATATCATCAATAGAATTAATAGAATTGCTACTATAAGTATATGCTGCTTAATTATGAACAGTTACTTATTTATATTATGCAATTCTTTTTGATAGCCTTTTCAAGCCTCTCGAAAAAACGAATATGCAACATGAGTTATCCTGTTAATTTAATGTGCAATGCAAAATATAAAAATTTATTTTTTACCTTTGCGCCGCTGTTTAAAACAATATATATCCAATAATCGTTAAT
>JAITVO010000354.1 GCA_031285765.1 Cytophagaceae bacterium
AACAGAATTGATTTGCGAATAAAAGCAACAAGGGGATTAATCCCCTTGTCAATAAATAAAACTGAACAGTTAAAACTGGAATACTCGGTTATTTGCAAACCATTTTTGTTTGAGTATAATCAGCGTACGCTTTTACATCGTTTCCTGCATTTCCCATGGTAATGTCTTAGCGCATGTCAATTACTTCAACGCCGGGGTGCTTTGTTTCATCAAACTTAAACATAGAATCGTCGGCAGGCACATTGATTTCCATCTTTTTGATGTCGATAATATAATTATTTCCATCTTTCCCAATTTGCACAAGTTTAGCAAATTGAAGGTTGTCTTTATATACATAAACTTTAATTCGGGAATAAGGCTTGTCGCGATTTTCAGGAAACAAATCGACTATATCTGCTTTTTTGCCGTTAATAGAGGTTTCGCCGGCATAAATATATTTGAAATTCTTATCATAAATAGTGAAAATGGATGCAGGGTCAAGCAGTTCATCTTCCATCATCGAAGGGTCGGAAACATTAACTTCATTGGCGTCGGGCAGATAGCTCCAAATTGTTTTGCCATCGTAAAAAGTTTCGGTATTCATAATCTCCGCCTTGTATTTATTACCTTTTAAGATAATTTTTCCCTGATAGGTATCGGTAATGTTGGCCTGTTTGTTTTCGAGCGTAATCGAAAAATCGGCACGTATTGTCGAATAGGTTTTGGTTTTTTCCGCTACTTTATCAAGAATAGCCTTAGCCTTTAACACATCGGGCGACTGGGCGCAAAGCAGTGTTGCAAATGCAAAAATCGATATTACTGAAACAAGTGTTTTCATTCTTTATTGTTATTAAGATAATTAATACAGCGCCGGCTCATAACAATTTTCGTTCCTTTTTTGTTCCAAAAACCGTTTACCATGATTAAAAATAACAATAATTGAGGTAATCATATCAAAATCAGAGTTGATACTAAACTGCTTAATCTGATGGCATAAATAATCTCGATGTTGTGATTATTATTAGTCCTCATCTGAAAATTGATAATTTTGCCTAAAGTCATTCACAGTTCCGGAATCTACGTTATTATACTCAAACAAAATTGATTTGCGAATAAAAGCAACAAGGGGATTAATCCCCTTGTCAATAAATAAAACTAAACAGTTAAAACTGGAATCCTCTGTTATTTGCAAACCATTTTTGTTTGAGTATGACCTCACATGCTGCAACACGGCGAAAGCAGTTAAGACACAGGTAATCAAATCCGATCAATCACAGAATCAAAAAAATTACCACTTTTTTTGTAATTATTTTCCCAAACACTTGCTCAAATAAAATAAATGTATTAGATTTGCCGCGCGAAAAAATTAAAGTTGAACCATTCAAACAAAAAAACAATGTCAGTAAAATATACCGTAAACGAAAGGGGTAATCCCTTGAAGCCCGACCAGCCCAAGAAATGGTATGCCAATGCAAAAAGCACAGGCGATGTAACGCTTCGCGTGCTGGGTAAGGCAATTGCAGTGCGTAGCACCGTAAATCCCGCCGATACACAGGCAGTGCTTGTTGCCCTCACCGAAGTACTCACCGAGTACCTTGCCGAAGGAAAAATTGTCCGCATGGGCGATTTCGGCTCGTTCCAAATATCGCTTGGCAGCGAGGGTGCGGAAACGGAGGAAAAATTCAACACCTCGCTGATTAAGACCAAAAAGGTCGCCTTTCGTCCGGGTGTTGACCTTAAAGAAATGCTCAATAATCTGAAGTTTGAAAAGGTATAATCGTTTCAGGAAAAATGAGTATTCATTTTCACCAAAATGAGTACTCGTTTTATCTAAAATGAGTACTCGTTTTTGAACAACGAAGCGGACGTTTTTAAAACAGAAAAGTAATTGTTTAATAAAGAGAATTTTATAAGGATATAAAACGATCAAACGTGCCGAAAGGCACAAGACATATAAAAATAGCGTTTGCTATTATTCGAGATGCTCTGAAACCTAGTAAATTTCAAAAAGTATCTACCAGAATAAGTCGCGAATGCCTGTGCTACAGCATGGGTATGACTATTCCGTAGATACAAGGTTTTACTAGGACCGCAGAGCATGGAAAAGAAATATCCATGCTTTTTTTATGTCAAAATGTGAGGTAAACGGAGTAGCTGATAGCCGTAAAGTGGAGGCACAATTTTTTAAACCTCACGATGATATAAGGTCAATCGTTTTTTTAGTTATGAAAAAACAATTTTTCACTGTTGGGGTAATTGCCCTGATGGGCTTGGGTGTATTTTTAGCATCATGCGGTAAGGACGATGACGATGGTGGAACTGAAACTCCTGCCACCAGTAGTGGTATTCCCGCCAATGGCTGTGTTTGCGACATTATGGATGAGGATGGTGTCATTATTAACACTGAGAATTATTCACAAAAAGAATTGAGTGAATACAGCAGTTGTGAAGAGTACGCAAGTTTCGTGCGAAGGTTGTCTGGTTATACTAAAGATACCTTCGTATGTAGGAACCGATAGTAGTTTTTGGTTCTTATAAGGGAACCTCTAAAAACTCCAATTTTTTCGTTATGCTTCGGACGATAAAATGCTCATTTACGTTCATGTAAACTGCGCTTTTATCGCCTCACAAGCCTCGAACTTTGAGTTTTTAGAGGTTCCCATAAGAATTTTTCGGGAAATATTTCCCGAAAAATTCTTTTTTGACAAACAAATAAATGAACAAACGAACAGAAATCTGCAGCCTTGTTGCAGGAATCGTATTCCTTGTTTCGGGAATGGCTAAGGCAATCGACAGTTCAGTTTTTGCACACACCATTGCACAGTATGGGTTCGATAACCTGCAATTCCTTTCGCCGCTAATCAGTATGGTGGAAGTTGTGATTGGTTTGCTGCTTGTTTTTCAGGTTTGGCAGCGATGGACGGCTTTGGCGGGCGCTGCAATGGTGGCTGTGTTTACGCTGGTATATGTTTATGGCGCTATGTTTCGGGGCGTTGACGATTGCGGTTGTTTCGGCACGGTTGAAATCCTGAATACATCGCCAACGCTTACTTTCGCACGCAATGCAGCGCTGCTCTGCCTGCTCGTTGCCGTGTGGCGGAAAGGCGAAAACAAATGCAATCTGAACAGATGGATTGTGGTTACAGCGCTGATTTTTATGTGCATGGTTGCCTTTATGTCGGGCTACACCTGCAAAAAAACAGGCAAAAAGCATGAGCCAAACCCTGCACGGACGGTTGAATACAAAGTTTTAAAAGATTTTGTCAGTACGTCCAGCGACAGTACCTATCTGGTGTTTGCCTTTACCTACACCTGTCCGCACTGCCTCAATTCCATTGCCAACCTGAAAGAATACGTGCCGAGTGGCGTGGTGGACAAAGTGATTGGCTTAGCTTTGGGCGACAGCATTGCCGAAAGGATATTTACGGAAACCTTTCATCCTAATTTTCCCATAAAAAACTGCTCGGAAGAGCTGCTGCGCCTTACACGGAATTTCCCCACCGCCTGTTACATCCGCAACGACAGCATCGTAATGCAACTTTCGGGCGAGTTGCCATGTGCCTATCTGTTTGGCTTGGCAGTGAACAAGGGAGGGAAGTAGAAGGTTTTATTTGAGGGCTGCCGCAACCAAGCCCGCTTCAACATCACGCAGCAAAAAAACAAAAGGCGTGGAATCAAAAAGTATATGTTGTATAACATTAGTTTAAATATGAGTTTTTATCTACGATAACGTAACGAAAAATATGAAGTTTTTAGAAGCGCCATTCATATTATTTTGGAAAAGAACAGCGCATCATAGTATCAATTTCAAAAAAAAATTCTACTTTTGTGCGCTTTTTAATTTCAAAGCAGATGTTCTCAAACGAATTTATCATCAATAACTGTAATTGATTTATGAACAAAAAGCGTGTTTACACCTTTGGCAACGGTAAAGCCGAAGGAAAAGCCGACATGAAAAACCTGCTGGGCGGAAAAGGAGCCAATCTTGCCGAAATGAACCTGATTGGCGTGCCCGTACCTCCCGGTTTCACCATCACTACCGACACCTGTACCGAGTACTACGAGTTGGGGAAAAACAATGTGATTGAACTTTTGAAGTTCGATGTAAAGGTTGCCATCACTCAAATTGAGAAACTGATGAACTCAAAATTTGGCGACGTCGAAAACCCGTTGCTGGTTTCGGTTCGCTCGGGAGCGCGGGCTTCAATGCCCGGAATGATGGATACCATCCTCAATCTTGGATTGAACGACACCGTAGTCGAAGGGCTTGCCCGCAAAACAGGAAACGCCCGCTTTGCATGGGATTCGTACCGCCGTTTTGTGCAGATGTATGGCGACGTGGTACTGGGCATGAAATCGTACGACAAAAATCAAATCGACCCCTTTGAAGAAATCATCGAAGAAATAAAACATGCCAGAGGCGTAGAACTGGATACCGACCTTACTGTTGACGACCTGAAACAGATGGTTGCAAAGTTTAAAGCCGCTGTAAAAAATCAGACAGGCAAGGATTTCCCCGAATCGGCTTACGAACAGCTTTGGGGCGCCATCTGTGCAGTATTCGACTCGTGGATGAACGACCGCGCCATCCTCTACCGCAAAATGGAAGGCATCCCAGCCGAGTGGGGAACCGCTGTTAACGTACAGGCAATGGTGTTTGGCAACATGGGCGAAACATCGGCTACAGGCGTTTGCTTTTCGCGCGATGCCGCTACGGGCGAAGACCAGTTTATAGGCGAATACCTGATTAACGCTCAGGGCGAAGACGTTGTTGCAGGCATCCGCACTCCGCAGCAAATTACAAAGCTGGGATCGCAGCGCTGGGCTGAACTGGCAGGCGTACCGGAAAACGAGCGCAAAGCAAAATATCCTTCGATGGAAGAAGCAATGCCCGAAATATATAAGGAGCTGGACGAAATACAGACCAAACTTGAAAACCATTACCGCGACATGCAGGACATGGAATTTACCGTTCAGGAAAACAAACTGTGGATGCTGCAAACCCGCAACGGAAAGCGCACAGGCGCCGCAATGGTAAAAATTGGAATGGATTTGCTCCGGCAAGGCATGATTGACGAAAAAACAGCTCTGCTGCGCATGGACCCCAACAAGCTGGACGAACTGCTTCACCCCATTTTCAGCACAAGCGCTCTAAAAGCTGCAAATGTTATAGCCAAAGGGCTGGCTGCTTCGCCGGGCGCCGCAACCGGCAAAATAGTTTTCAATGCCGACGATGCTGCCGAGTGGGCAAAGAATGGCGAAAAAGTTATTATGGTACGCATCGAAACATCGCCCGAAGACCTTGCGGGGATGGCTGCTGCCGAAGGTATTCTTACCGCTCGGGGCGGAATGACATCGCACGCAGCCGTTGTTGCACGCGGAATGGGCAAATGCTGCGTATCGGGCGCCGGCGCCCTGCGAATTGATTATACAGCCAAAGTAATTGAAGTTGGAGGAAAAAAATACCGCGAAGGCGAGTTTATCTCAATCAATGGCTCTACGGGCGACATCTACGAAGGACAGGTTGCTACAAAAGCAGCCGAATTGAGCGCCGATTTTGCTGCCATTATGGAGCTTTCGGGCAAATACACCGAAATGGCAGTCCGCACCAATGCCGACACACCCCACGATGCCGAAACTGCCCGTAAATTTGGTGCGCAAGGCATTGGACTGTGCCGCACCGAGCACATGTTTTTTGAGGGCGAGCGCATCAAAGCCATGCGCGAGATGATTCTTGCCTCAACCACCGAAAACCGCGAAAAAGCGCTTGCCAAACTGCTGCCCTATCAGCGCAACGATTTTGAAGGCATTCTGGCTGCAATGGAAGGCTACGGCGTAACCATCCGCCTGCTCGACCCGCCATTGCACGAATTTGTTCCCCACGAAGAAAAAGCACAGGAAGAACTGGCAAAAGATATGGGAGTTCCCGTTGAAACTGTTAAGGCAAAAGTAGCTTCGCTGCACGAGTTTAACCCCATGCTGGGGCATCGCGGCTGCCGTTTGGGAAACAGCTATCCCGAAATAACCCGTATGCAGGCTCGCGCTATTATTGAGGCGGCGCTCAACCTGAAGAAAAAAGGAATTGACGCACGTCCCGAAATAATGGTGCCATTAACAGGCGTTCTGAAAGAATTTAAATTGCAGGCCGACATTATTCGCGAAACCGCCGAACAGGTATTTACCGAAAATGGCGACAGAATTGACTATTTGGTTGGCACGATGATCGAAATTCCGCGTGCAGCGCTCACCGCCGATAAAATTGCAACGGAGGCCGACTTCTTTTCGTTTGGAACCAACGACCTTACGCAAATGACTTTTGGCTACTCGCGCGACGATGCCGGAACATTTCTCCCTGTTTATCTGGACAAGGGAATATTGAAATACGACCCTTTCCAAGTGCTCGACCAAGAGGGCGTTGGACAGCTGATACGCATGGGCGCCGAAAAGGGGCGCGAAGCAAAACCATCGTTAAAAGTAGGTATTTGCGGCGAACATGGCGGCGAACCGTCATCAGTTGAGTTCTGCAACAGCGTAGGCATGAACTATGTAAGTTGCTCGCCGTTCCGAGTGCCTATTGCACGTTTAGCTGCAGCACAGGCTGCAATACGATAAAACCGCTATTAGATAAAAAAATGTAAACAGGAAGACTGCTGTATTTTCAAAAAGGACTTCAAACGTGATTTTCCCGAATAAAGACCGATGATACAAAAGTCTTCCTGTTTAAAAAAGGGGCTGACATGGATTTGACAGCAGGACAAAGTGGTATGTAAGCATGCCGAGCCTTGAGATAACAGCTCGTAAATCTCGAATCTCGAATTTATAACTGGCGAAAATAATTACGCTCTCGCTGCCTAACCGAAGTACAGTAAGTTAGCATATCCTTGCTCAAGGAGCTTGGACGAGACATCTCCCAAGTGCCATTTCCTGAAGCGGCTTGAAACGGAGGTGCTGGAAAATCGGGAATAGCAGGCCGACAGTCTTGGTTTGCCCGCGAAAATAAAAAGACTAAGGAAAAGTCAGGGTGTCTGTTCCCATGCTTTTCACGAAAATCAATAACCGAATAAGCATGTAGAAAGCGTATGGCTTGCCTGTTTGGACGAGGGTTCGATCC
>JAITVO010000339.1 GCA_031285765.1 Cytophagaceae bacterium
CCGACACCGCTACCGGCGCTACGGACGGCACCGTTACCGTGAATGACGACATCCGGATTGAAGGCGACAAGCTGAAAATAGCCCCCGACGGCGAAGAAGGCTTGGGCGTATTCTTTGTCAATGCCGACGGCGAAGCGATACCCGTAACCCGCCGCCTAACGCAGAACGATCCCAAAACGCTGATTGCCCGCGTGCCGGCATTGCCTTCGGGGCAATATACGCTGCGGGTGGTAACGCGCTACACCAGAGGCGCTGACCTGCTGAACGAACCGCGTATTATTGAGTACGACCGCCTGCTGGTTGTACCCTAACCGCGCACGCGACGCGTGCCAGTACAGGCACGGGGCAAGTGCCAGCATTGGCACGCGATTGATGCCAGCACGGGCAACGGTACGTTGCGACGGCACGCAAATTCCGTGTAACAGAAGAGTTTTGCAGTGAAACGAAGTCATTTTTTGCAGCTGTTTTTTTTACACATTTTTACACAGTGTCCGGAAAAATCAGGCAGCAAAAAAATCAGTTCTCACTTTTACATACACCAATAAAGAGCAGAAACTTTTAAAAACGGGTGGTAATCTCGAAAAACCTACGAGTAGAGAAAAAATTAATATAAACATTTTTAGTTATGCGTACATTAGGTAACATTTTGTGGCACGTTCCCTGTTGCGGATTTTTAACTGCACTGGGTGCATTTATTGTGGGCGGACTCTTTACAATCACTGTAATTGGGGCGCCGGTTGGACTTGGTCTGATGCAGTTGTCAAAATTTTTGCTGGCGCCGTTTTCTTCGGCAATGATCAGCAAAAAGGATTTGAATGCGGAACAAAATCCGTTATGGAAAACGTTCAGTTTAATCATCCGAATTTTATACTTCCCTTTCGGATTGATTATGGCTTGTGCAACAATTATACAGATTGTAGCGCTCTTTGTGTCACTTGCAGGTATTCCCGTTGCTTTGGTTCTGGCAAAATCGCTGGGAACATATTTTAATCCGGTGCATAAAATTTGTGTGCCAAAAGCGGTTAAGGACGAACTGGAAAACAGAAAAGCACAGGAACAGGTTTCCAAATACTTGAAATAGACATTTAGCACTTTTTTACAGGAACTCTGAACAATTCTTTTTTCGAGCATGCAAAGAACGGTTACATTCTGCACGCTCAAACTGAGTTTTCAGAGTTCCTGTTATTTTCCCGAAAACAGGCAATCGCCCCCCTTGTCTGAAAAAGGCGTTGTGTTGAACGGATTGGAGTGTGGGTAGAGGTAAAAGAGGATATCTCCTAACTCATGTTACGCAAAACAGCCTTGAAAAGGCTGAATATTCATAACCGCAAGCGAGCGGAGCGTTGCCTGCGGAAAATGACGTTCGTATCTCCCTGCCCGCAAGGGCAGAACAGATGTGAAAGTACAGATTCCGCCCTTGCGGGCGGCTGTGCTGTTGTCTGTTTCCCGTAAGCTGCGCTGGCCGGGCAAACCCCGCCCCTACATTTGCATACGGTTATGAAGATTCAGCTTTTTCAAGGCTATCAAAAGTAATACTGCGTAACATGAGTTACTAACAAGGGGGCATGCCCCCTTGTTGAAAAAGGCGTTGTGTTGAACGGATTGGAGTGTGGGTAAAGGTAAAAGAGGATATATACTTACTCATGTTACGCAAAACAGCCTTGAAATTGTCAATAGATGTTTACTTTGGTAAACTTCGTTTTTATCTCAGTCGTAAACCCCTAAAAATCTATTTTTTTGAAGTTCCCTATAGCTGATGTTACGCAAAAACGGTACACGAACTCCCGCAGGAACGGTGCATACGAATTGATTGTAACGGATTTTTCATTCTTCACTTTTCAAATGGTTTGATAGCTCTTTTGTAAATACCGTGTATGTATGCAAGCGCCATTCCGTAGTTGGTTACGGGGATGTTAGCAGCGATAGCGGGCATCAAGCGTTGCTCCAACTGTTTGGGTGTTACAACGCAGCCTCCACACTGGATTACGAGTGCGTATTCGATAACAGGACGAGGCAAATAGTCGAATCCCTGAACATACTCAAACTCAAGATGCTTTCGCGTATGTTGTTTTAACAAACGGGGCAGTTTAAAGCGTCCAATATCTTCGCACGATACATGATGAGTACAAGATTCGAGCATAAGCACCCTGTCGCCATCTTTCAGCTGCGAAATTGCAGGTGTTCCCCGTTTATACGCCTCAAAATCGCCTTTGTATCGCGCAAGCAAAATACTGAAACTTGTAAGCATCATATCGGCAGGGATGATGGCGGCAGCTTGGGGAAAAATCTGGCTGTCGGTTATCACAATTCGAGGTTTGACGCCGGTTGTCTGCAAAAAGTTTTCGACTTCTGTTTCTTTGAGCGTAATGGCTATTCCGTTGTTATCAAGCACATCGCGAATAGTTTGCACCTGCGGCAGAATTATTCGTCCTTCAGGCGCTTCAGAGTCAATGGGCGTGATGAGCAAAATGATGTCGCTGCTGCTAATAATATCGCCAAGCATCGAAGGATGCGTGTAAGCCGATTCGGGAATAGCGTGTGTAATTGCTTCTATTATATTATCGACAGACGTATTGAATGATGAAACCACAAACGCTGCACATCCAGCGTGCATGTATTTTTCGCGTGTAGCGGCTGTTGCCATTTCAATATCTTCTTTGTTGTGAACAGCGATGAAAGGAATATTACATTCGCTAAAGTTGCTGATAATTTGCTTTTCATCGTTATCAAAAGAGTTGGCTGCAATTATCAAAACAGCCAAATCAATCTGCTTGATTACAGACCGAGTTTTATCAACACGCATTTTGCCAAGTTTACCTGTGTCGTCAAAGCCTGCGGTATCAATTATAACGGCAGCTCCAAGTACGGGAATCTCCATTGATTTGCGCACAGGGTCGGTAGTTGTACCGGGTGTATCTGAAACAATTGCTACATCCTGTCCGGTGAGGCGGTTGATTAACGTACTTTTTCCATTGTTTCGTTTTCCAAAGAATCCTATATGTGGTTTGCGTTCTCTATACATATTGTTTCGATGTTTTGTGGGCGCAAAGTTAAGATATTGCGGATAGAAATAAAAATATTGAATTTTACCGGTTTTGCAATCCCAAACTTTTATTGTACCTTTGGCGGCTCAAAAAAAACAAATATGTTAAACCCTGTACTTCAAATAAAATAGAATGAAGAAATACAAATTGTGGAACAACATTACAGGCTGGGCAACCTTTGTGGTGTCGGCTTGCGTTTATTTATTGACGATTGAGCCGACGGTCAGTTTTTGGGACTGCGGCGAATTTATCGCGTCATCGTACAAACTGCTGGTGGGACACCCTCCGGGAGCGCCGTTTTTTATGCTTATCGGCAACTTCTTTACGCGGCTTGCTCCTGATGTGTCAAAGGTTGCATTGATGGCAAACATTATGTCGGCATTGTGCAGCGCTTTTACTATTATGTTCCTTTTTTGGACAATCACTCATCTGGCAAAGAAAATTATTATCGGGAAAACCGAAGAGTTTGAGGTGTGGAAAACTCATGCTGTTATGGCTGCCGGAATTGTTGGCGCTCTGGCTTACACGTTTTCCGACACGTTTTGGTTTTCGGCGGTCGAAGGCGAAGTATATGCCATGTCGTCGCTGTTTACCGCCGTTGTGTTTTGGGCAATTCTCAAGTGGGAAAACGTGGCAAACGAACCGCACTCCAACCGCTGGATTATCCTTATCGCTTACCTGATGGGGCTTTCAATCGGCGTGCACTTGCTCAACCTTTTGGCAATTCCTGCTATTGTAATGATTTATTACTATCGCAACTACAAAGTAAGTACCCGAAATACCCTCAAAGCATTGACGCTATCGGCTGTAATACTGCTGCTCATTCTTTACGGAATTATTCCGGGCGTTGTTAAAATTGCCTCCAAGTTCGAGTTAATGTTTGTAAACGGAATGGGGCTGCCTTATAATACCGGCGTGCTGGTGTTTGCCATTCTGCTGATTGGAGCGCTTAGCTTTGGCATTTATTACACTTACGTTAAACGGAAAGCCGTTTTGAATACCATACTGACAGCCATTACGGTGATTCTTTTCGGATATTCATCGTTTGCGCTCATCGTTATTCGCTCGTCAGCCAACCCCACGATGGACCAAAATTCGCCCGAAGATGTATTTACGCTGATGACCTATTTGAACCGCGAACAGTATGGCAACCGTCCGCTCATTTCGGGCGAGTATTACAACTCCCCCGTTGACCGCCGCGCCATGCAGGGCGACGAGGGACGTCCCGTTTATATTAAAAAGAATAACAGATACGAAATTGCCACCCGCCAACCCAGTTATGTGTTCGACAGCCGCACAACCACGCTGTTTCCGCGAATGTACAGCCGCGAGCCATCGCACATTGAGGAATACAAAAACTGGGGAAGGATAACAGGACGTCCCATGTCGATTGTTGATGACCAAGGGAATCCGCAAACCATTCAAAAGCCTACGTTTATCGAAAACATTCGTTTCTTTATCAACTATCAGGTACGATTCATGTACTTCCGCTACTTTATGTGGAATTTTGCGGGACGACAAAATGATATGCAGGGACACGGCGAAATTCACAAAGGAAACTGGATTTCGGGCATTCCGGTACTCGACAATGCAATGTATGGCGACCAGTCGAAACTGCCCGATATCTATAAAAACAATGCTGCCCACAATCGTTATTACATGCTGCCATTGCTGCTCGGTATTGTGGGACTGCTTTTTCAGTTTGGCGCAGGCAAAACAGGACGGCGCGACTTTTGGGTGGTAATGCTCCTCTTTCTCCTTACGGGATTGGCTATTGTGATGTATCTTAACCAGACTCCGATACAGCCTCGTGAGCGCGATTACGCTTATGCAGGCTCGTTCTACGCCTTTTCGATATGGATTGGACTGGGCGTTCTGGCAATTATTGAAACATTGCGAAAAAAAATTAATCCGGCAGTAGCCACAAACATCGCCCTTGCAGCGTGCTTTGCGCTGGTACCGGGCATTATGGCATCCGAAAACTGGGACGACCACAACCGCTCGCACCGCTACATTGCCCGCGACATGGGCTACAACTACCTCAATACGATTCCCGAAAACGGCGTTATCTACACCAATGGCGACAACGACACTTTTCCGCTCTGGTATGCACAGGAAGTGGAAGGCATCCGCACCGACGTGCGTGTGTGCAACCTCAGCTACCTGCAAACCGACTGGTACATCGACCAGATGAAGCACAAAGCCTATCGCTCCGACCCGCTCCCCTACTCGTTTAACCACGACCAGTATGTTACCGGCACACGCGATTACGTGTGGCTGATTGAACGGATAAAAGGCAATGTGGATTTAAAAGAGGCAATGAAATTTCTTGCCAACGACAGCCCTCGTACAAAACAGGTTCCGGGTTATCAGGGTCAGATAGAGTATTTGCCGGCAAAATCGTTTACCGTGCCTGTGGACAGCGCTAAAATTATGAAAAACGATATGGTAAGCGAGCGGTATGCACATTTAATCGACAGTTCTGTAAACATCACCCTCAACAAGGAAATGATTATGAAAAACGAACTGATGGTGCTCGACCTTATGGCGCAAAACGACTGGAACCGTCCTGTATATTACGCTTCGTCGGTAGGCGCCGAAAACTATGCGGGGCTCGAAAACTACTTTCAATTAGAAGGATTTGCCTATCAAATAACGCCAATCCGCACACCCCGTCAGCAAAATCGTTTCGGACTGAGCGAATACGGCAGGGTTGACGCCGACAAAATGTACAACAACGTGATGAACCGCTTCCGTTTGGACGGATTTGCCGACCCGCGTGTTTATCTCGACGAAAATCATTTGCGG
The DNA here is from genome assembly GCA_031285765.1 of Cytophagaceae bacterium. Taxonomy (GTDB): domain Bacteria; phylum Bacteroidota; class Bacteroidia; order Bacteroidales; family Marinilabiliaceae; genus WRMI01. The sequence goes on from JAITVO010000339.1 coordinate 5,853, forward strand.
ATGGCTTACAATCTTCGCAGCAACTTGGGGCGTTTAGCCACAACGCTGCTGGAAGAAGGGCGAACCGAAATGGCAGTAGAAGTGCTCGACAAAACAATGGATGTGCTGCCTGCTAATCGTATTCCACACAATCTGTTTTCGCTATCCATCATCGACGGATATTACAAAGCTGGCGAATTTGAAAAGGGCGACCAAATTGCGAAAGAGTTTGCCGCCCTCACCTCGCAGGAGCTTGACTTTTTCACCTCGCTGCGTCCCAAATTCAGAGCCGGCGCTTATGGGGAAATACAGCGGGCGTATGCTATTTACTCGGTCATTCTTGAATCGGTCGAGAATTTTGGACGCGAAGACGTGGCGAAATATCTGCGCGAAGATGCTCAAAAAATAACGCAACGATTGAACTTTATGGGCGAGTAAAAACAATAATTCGATTTGCCTGTAAAAATCAAATAGTTCAAGAGGCTGCCCGAAAGGACAGCCTCTTGTCTTTTGGTCTTATAGCAATTTTATTTATTGTGTACTCTCTGTAAGCTGTTTGAATTAAAAAAATGATTATAGAATGTATTTACAAGTCTTGCAGGGACGGCACACTAAATATATACTCAAGCGAAAATAAATTGCAAATAGCAGAGGCTTCATGTACCGGTTCAACCACCAGCCTGCACCGGCAATGGGGCATGCCCCATTGTTACTTCTGTTCGCAAATCATTTCTGTTTGAGTATAAATACGTGCCT